>NZ_JBOBDM010000084.1:0-17236 GCF_050586605.1 Pseudomonas sp. ES1
AGCGGGCTTGCCCCGCGATGGGGGAGGCTCAATCCAGTGCCTTCCAGATCTCGGTGGCATATTCACGAATGGTCCGGTCCGACGAGAACCACCCCATCCGCGCGGTATTGAGCACCGCCATGCGCCACCACTCCTGGGGCGTATGCCACAGCTCCTCGACCCGCCGCTGGGCATCCCAGTAGGCGTCAAAGTCGGCACACACCAGGAAGCGGTCATAGGCGATCAGGCCATCCACCAGCCCGGTATAGCGCGACGGATCATCCGGTGAGAACACCCCGCTGCGGATCGCCTGCAGCACATCGCCCAAGCGGTGCGACGCCGCAATCGCCGCGCTGGCGCCAAAGTCGCCACTGCGCTTGCGCGCCTCCACCTGCTGCGCGGTCAGGCCGAAGATGAACATGTTCTCGGCGCCGACCTGCTCGCACATCTCGACGTTGGCGCCGTCCAGGGTACCGATGGTCAGCGCGCCGTTGAGCCCGAACTTCATGTTGCTGGTGCCAGAGGCTTCGTAACCGGCCGTGGAGATCTGCTCGGACAGGTCGGCCGCCGGGATGATGCTCTCGGCCAGGCTGACGTTGTAGTTGGGCAGGAACACCACCTTGAGCAGGCCGCGCACGGTCGGGTCGTTGTTGACCACCCGGGCGATGTCGTTGGCCAGCTTGATGATCAGCTTGGCCTGGTGATAGCTGGCCGCCGCCTTGCCGGCGAAGATCTTCACCCGCGGCACCCAGTCGGTGCCGGGGTCGTGGCGCATGGCCTGGTACAGCGCCACGGTGTGCAGCAGGTTGAGCAGTTGGCGCTTGTACTCGTGGATGCGCTTGACCTGCACGTCGAACAGCGCCTCGGGGTTGACCGTCACCCCCAGGCGGTCCTGGATGATGGCGGCCAGGGCACGCTTGCTGTGCAGGCGCTGGGCCGCGAACTGCTTGCGGAAGTCGGCCTTGTCGGCAAAGGGCACCAGGGCCTTGAGCTTGCCTTCCGGGTCGTCCAGCACCTCCGGGCCCAGCGCCTCCGGGCCCAGCGCCTCGATCAGCATCGCCGTGAGCGGCGGGTTGGCCTGGTAGAGCCAGCGGCGGAAGGTAATGCCGTTGGTCTTGTTGTTGATCCGTTGCGGGTAGAGCTTATGCAGCTCGGCGAACACCGTGCTCTTCATCAGCTTGCTGTGCAGCGCCGACACGCCGTTGACGCTGTGCGAGCCAAGGAATGCCAGGTTGCCCATGCGTACCCGGCGGCCGTTGTCCTCTTCGATCAGCGACACCGCGCGCAGCACGTCGAAGTCGTGCAGGCCTTTGGCCCGCAGCGCGTCGATATGGTAGGCGTTGATCAGGTAGATGATCTGCATGTGCCGCGGCAGCATGCGCTCCATCAGCGCCACCGGCCAGGTTTCCAGGGCCTCGGGCAGCAGCGTGTGGTTGGTGTAGGCCAAGGTGCCGACGGTCACCTGCCAGGCGGTATCCCAGGGAATTTCGTGCTGGTCGACCAAAAGCCGCATCAACTCAGCCACGGCGATCGACGGGTGGGTGTCGTTGAGCTGGATCGCCGCTGCATCCGGCAGGTTGAGCAGGTTGTCATGCATGTTCAGGTGGCGGCGCAGCAGGTCCTGCAGCGAGGCGGAGACGAAGAAGTACTCCTGGCGCAGGCGCAGCTCCTGGCCGGCCTCGGTGCTATCGGCCGGGTACAGCACCCGCGAAATGCTCTCGGCCCGGGCCACCTCGGCCACCGCCCCCAGGTGATCGCCGGCGTTGAAGCGCTCCAGGTGCAGCTCTTCCAGCGCCCGGGCGCGCCACAGGCGCAAGGTGTTGACGCTGGAGCCACGCCAGCCGACCACTGGCGTGTCGTAGGCCACGGCCCTCACCGTTTCACCCGGCCACCAGACCTGGCGCTGCTTGCCGGTGCCTTCCTGCACGGTTTCGACACTGCCGCCAAAGCTGATCGGGTAGATCACCTCGGCACGCTCGAACTCCCAGGGGTTGCCGAAGTCCAGCCAGTTCTCGGTCTGCTCCTGCTGCCAGCCATCGACCAGCGCCTGGCGGAACAGGCCGTGTTCGTAGCGGATGCCATAGCCATGGGCAGCAATGCCCAGTGTCGACATGCTCTCCATGAAGCACGCCGCCAGGCGCCCGAGGCCGCCGTTCCCCAGCGCCGCATCCGGCTCGAGCAGGCGAATACGCTCAAGGTCAACGTCCAGGCCCTGCAGTGCCTCGCGGGCGATTTCCAGGTAGCCCAGGTTGCTCAGGCTGTCGTACAGCAGCCGGCCGATGAGGAATTCGAGGGAAAGGTAATACACCCGCTTCTGGCTACGGCGGTAGGCCCGCCGGGTGTGGTCCATCCAGTGGTCGACCATGTGGTCGCGGGCCGCCAGGGCGATGGCCTCGAACCAGTCGTGGTCGAACGCGTGTTCCGGGTCCTTGCCGACCGCGTAGGTCAGCTTGGCCAGCACGGCGGCGCGAAAATCCGCCACCTCCTCATGATGAGCTTTGGCCTCACGGGCCTTGTTTTCCTGGGACATGCGGCATCCTCGGGCAAGTAGGCTAAAGCGCAGGGAAAGTGTTCAGCCTAGACGGTCTGACACAGAGCGACAGCAACGGTTCGCGGATTTCATGCGCCAGGCGGGAATCGGGCAAAAGGTTGTTCACAAATTGAACAACTCCGGTATGATCGCGCGCCCCAAGACCGTGATTCGCCCCCATAACGATGAAAACGACCCTGATCGCCGCCGCCGAAGTCGACCGCCTGGAGACCTGGCAGCGCTATGCCAGCCACATGTGCGGTGGCTGCCACTCGACCTGTTGCACCTTGCCGGTGGAGGTGAAGATCAAGGATCTGATCCGTATCGGCGTGGTGGACGAGTTCGAAAAAGACGAACCGCCGAAGAACGTGGCCAAGCGCCTGCAGAAGGAAGGCATTATCGAACGCTTCAACCAGAAGTCGGGGATCTTCACCCTGACCCGGATGAGCAACGATGACTGCATGTACCTGGACCGCAAGAGCCGGCTGTGCACCATCTACGACAAGCGCCCGGACACCTGCCGCAACCACCCCAAGGTCGGGCCGCGGCCGGGGTATTGTGCGTACAAGCCCAAGGTGGTCGGGCGTTGACGCTCTGCGGTCAAGCCCATAGAATCTGATCCGTCTGGATATATACGGAGCTTTCCTTCGGGAAGGTGTCAAGACGCCGCCACCTGGTTCCGGCCGTGCCGGTTGAAGGGATCAATCCCTAAGGGCATCCGCGATACGACCCCCTTCATTGGGGGTTTCGTATTTCTGGAGGTCGCTCAATGGCGGCCAGGCCTGCGAACGGGCTCGTTCCTCAGCTTCTTGAGCATCAGAAACCAGCCTTTGATTTTTTCATGTCGCTTGAAGCGGCTTTGGCTGCTCGCTGGGTGGGCCGGATCCCGCACATAGGCGCTCTCGACATGAATCCTGAGGCTTCTCGCGGCCTCGCGACGCATATTGAAATACACCTCGTAACGGCTGCCTTCCGGGAAACCGAACTGATTGCCCTCCAACGTCAGCCAGTTACTGTGCCCGGTAAACAGGCATTGGCGGTCGGCCAAACTGCACATGATGGCGGGCAGTTGCAACGACAGCCCATGCCGCGCCGGGCAGAACGCTCGGTAGATCCCTCGGTGATCTATTACCAACCGGTCCAGCCCGATGCTGTCGAAGTCCAGCGCTAGCCCTTGCTGGCTCCCGCGGCTCACGCAGTGGCTCGAATACTCGAAGTGCAGCGTCACCGCAATGGATGGCTGCACACCCGAACCCGGCAGTAGCACTTCATGAGAATGCGCACGCAGGTGCTGCAAGCACCATGGCTCGCCCGATACCTCGATTGCTCCCGCCGACAGATGCTCCCGCCATCCCTTGCCTTTCATGCACCACCTCAGCCACGTACCGAGGCGTCAGGCTAATGCTCGGGCAAAGCCCTGCCAAAACGGCTTCGTGAGCAAGTGCTTCAAGCGCAACATGCGGCAAAAGACACGCAAACAAAAACGCCCCCGGCCTTTCGACCGGGGGCGTTTTCATTGCGCCTGAGCTAACTCAGTTCTTGGCTTTCTTGGCAGCGCGGGTACGCTCGCCTTCGTCCAGGATCTTCTTGCGCAGACGGATCGACTTCGGCGTGACTTCGCACAGCTCGTCGTCCTGGATGAACTCCAGGGCCTGTTCCAGGGTGTGGCGAACCGGCGGCACCAGGGCGATGACTTCGTCTTTGCCCGAAGCACGCATGTTGTCGAGCTTCTTGCCTTTGGTCGGGTTCACGCCCAGGTCGTTGTCACGGCTGTTCAGGCCGATGATCTGACCGTTGTAGATCTCCTGGCCGTGCTCGACGAACAGCTTGCCGCGCGCCTGCAGGGTTTCCAGCGAGTAGGTCAGAGCCTTGCCGGTCTCGACCGAAACCAGAACACCGTTCAGACGGCCGGACATCTGGCCGGACTTCATGGTGTCGTAGCGATCGAAGATCGAGGTCAGAATGCCTGCACCGTTGGTCAGGGTCAGGAACTGGTTACGGAAACCGATCAGACCACGGGCTGGAATGTTGTATTCCAGGCGAACACGGCCTTTGCCATCTGGCACCATGTTGGTCAGGTCGCCTTTACGCAGACCCATTTCTTCCATGACCTTGCCCTGGGCTTCTTCAGGGATGTCGATGGTGACGTTCTCGAACGGCTCCTGCTTGACGCCGTCGACTTCGCGGATGATCACTTCAGGACGGCCTACAGCCATCTCGAAGCCTTCACGACGCATGGTTTCGATCAGTACCGACAGGTGCAGCTCACCACGGCCCGAAACCTTGAACTTGTCTGGGGAATCGGTTTCCTGAACGCGCAGGGCAACGTTGTACAGCAGCTCTTTGTCCAGACGGTCCTTGATGTTACGGCTGGTGACGAACTTGCCTTCTTTACCGCAGAACGGCGAGTCGTTGACCTGGAAGGTCATCGAAACGGTCGGCTCGTCGACGGTCAGCGGCTTCATCGCTTCTACCGCGTCCGGGGCGCACAGGGTGTCGGAGATGAACAGCTCGTCGAAACCGCTGATGCAGACGATGTCGCCAGCCTGGGCTTCTTCGACGTCGACGCGGTGCAGGCCGTGGTGGCCCATCAGCTTCAGGATACGGCCGTTACGCTTCTTGCCGTTGGTGTCGATGGCGACAACCGGGGTGTTCGGCTTGACGCGACCACGGGCGATACGGCCAACACCGATAACGCCGAGGAAGCTGTTGTAGTCCAGTGCCGAGATCTGCATCTGGAACGAACCGTCACGGTCAACGTCCGGCGCCGGTACGTTGTCGACGATCGACTGGTACAGGGCGGTCATGTCTTCGCCCATGGCGGTGTGGTCCAGACCGGCGATGCCGTTCAGGGCCGAGGCGTAGACGACTTTGAAGTCCAGCTGTTCGTCGGTGGCGCCGAGGTTGTCGAACAGGTCGAAGATCTGGTCCAGAACCCAGTCAGGACGCGCGCCCGGACGGTCGACCTTGTTGATTACGACGATTGGCTTCAGGCCAGCTTCGAAAGCTTTTTTGGTCACGAAGCGGGTTTGCGGCATCGGGCCGTCTTGGGCGTCGACCAGCAGCAGCACGGAGTCGACCATCGACATTACACGCTCAACCTCGCCACCGAAGTCGGCGTGGCCGGGGGTGTCGACGATGTTGATGTGGTAGCCGTTCCAGTTGATGGCGGTGTTCTTCGCCAGAATGGTAATGCCGCGCTCTTTTTCCTGGT
Organism: Pseudomonas sp. ES1; assembly: GCF_050586605.1. NCBI lineage: Bacteria > Pseudomonadati > Pseudomonadota > Gammaproteobacteria > Pseudomonadales > Pseudomonadaceae > Pseudomonas > Pseudomonas sp. ES1. Next base: position 5,724 of record NZ_JBOBDM010000084.1, read on the forward strand.
CGTTGGAGTCCATGACGCGCTCGTCGTTGAGCTCGTTACGCTCCAGGGTGCCGGACTGACGCAGGAGTTTGTCGACCAGGGTGGTTTTACCATGGTCAACGTGGGCGATGATGGCGATGTTACGCAGATTTTCGATCACAACTGTATCTCGATCAGAGGATTCGGTTGCCGCCAGTGTAGGCGGCGAATATGTACGGTTTGAGGCTCAGCGGGCCCGATGGTCGGGAGGGCGATGGCGGATGCTGCCGCCATACAGCCCTGGGGTCTTATGTCGGACGATAAACACGCACATTGGCATGTCCCTCACTGAGCAGGTGGTGTGCGTGCAAACGGCTCATCACACCTTTGTCGCAATACAGCAGGTACTGGCGCGTGGGGTCCAGGTGCTTGAACTTGCTGTTGATCGCGTAGAACGGCATGGCCTGGACTTCGATACCGTCCAGTGCCAGAGGTTCGTCTTCCTGGGCGTCGGGGTGACGGATGTCGATGATGATCTGGCCCGGCAGTGCCTCGGCCACTTCCTCGATCTCGATGTCCTTGCCCAACTCGTCGATCACGTGGTCGATGGAGATGAACTTGGCGCGCTCCAGGGCACGCTCCAGCACCGCCATGTCGAACTGCTTTTCTTCGTGCTCCATGCGGTGACGCTTGGCATGGGTGGTCGGGTTCACCGAAATCACGCCGCAGTACTCGGGCATGTGCTTGGCGAAGTCGGCGGTGCCGATTTCGGTGGCCTGGTCGATGATGTCCTGCTTGTGGCTGGCCAGCAGCGGGCGCAGCACCAGCTTGTCGGTGGCCGAATCGATGATCGACAGGTTCGGCAAGGTCTGGCTGGACACTTGCGAGATCGCCTCGCCGGTGACCAGCGCGTCGATCTGCAGGCGCTCGGCCATGTGCGCGGCACCGCGCAGCATCATGCGCTTGAGGGTCACGCCCATGTAGCTGTTGTCGACCTTGTTGAGGATTTCGCCGACCACTTCCTCGAACGGCACGCTGATGAACAGCACGCGCTGGCTGCTGCCGTACTTCTTCCACAGGAAGTGCGCCACTTCCATCACGCCCAGCTCGTGGGCGCGCCCGCCGAGGTTGAAGAAGCAGAAGTGCGTCATCAGGCCGCGGCGCATCATCTGGTAGGCAGCCACGGTGGAGTCGAAGCCACCGGACATCAGCACCAGGGTCTGCTCAAGGGCGCCCAGCGGGTAGCCGCCGATGCCGTTGTGCTGGTTGTGGATCACGTACAGGCGCTGGTCGCGGATCTCGATGCGCACCAGCACTTCCGGCTTCTTCAGCTCGATGCCGGCGGCGCCGCATTGCTGGCGCAGCTGGCTGCCGACATAGCGGTCGACATCCATCGAGGTAAAGTCGTGGTGGCCGCCACGCTTGCAGCGCACGGCGAAGTACTTGCCGGCCAGCAGGTGACCGAAGTGCTGCTTGCACTTCTCGACGATGTCGTCAAAGTCGCCCAGCGGGTATTCCTGCACCTGCAGGAAGTGGGTGATGCCCGGGGTGCAGCGCAGGCGCTCGATCATTTCGCGCTGGATCTTTTCGTCCTCGATGCGAGTGACCACCTCGAGATTGTCCCAGACACCATCGACCGCGAGCTCAGGATCGAGGTCCTTGAGCACGTTGCGGATGTTCTTGCTGAGCTGACGGATGAAGCGCTTGCGCACCGGTCGGCTCTTGATGGTGATCTCTGGGAAGACTTTGACGATAAGTTTCATTGGTTTAACAGCGCGCGCAGGGCCTGCCGAAAATGAGGGGCGCGAATTATATCGGAAATTGCTCAGGTTTTGACCAACTTTTGATCAGAAGCTTTGAGATAAATGTATGGGCGGGCTTTTGTGCTGCCTGTTCCGGCTCTTCGCGGGTAAACCCGCTCCCACAGAGACCGCACCGATTCCATAGGCTGTGCAAACCCTGTGGGAGCAACTGTCTTATGTTGTCAGTGCTGGCCTCATCGCTGGCAAGCCAGCTCCCACAGGTACGATGCTGCCTCGAAGTTAGCGCGATCCCTGTGGGAGCGGGTTCACCCGCGAAGAGGCCCCCAAAGAAAGCACGCCAGTCGGACAGTGCACTATATTGGTGCTCTGCTACTAAATTTCGCATCTTAAGAGTGCACCTTTCCCCGCCACCCCACCGTCAGATGCCCGCAAACGCCTTCTTTTATCCCACTCTCGCCATTTTCGGGCACTGGCATGCAATTTGCTCTCTTGTGAGGCAGGTACGCTTGGCCGACTATCCGCGCCTGGCAACACCCTTTTTCCAGAGCAGCGGCCCACCGCGCTCTAGACCATCCGGAGGACAACATGTCGAAGTCGGTTCAACTCATCAAAGATCATGACGTCAAGTGGATTGATCTGCGTTTCACGGACACCAAAGGTACTCAGCACCACGTGACCATGCCGGCGCGTGATGGCCTGGACGAAGACTTCTTCGAAACCGGCAAGATGTTCGACGGTTCCTCCATCGCTGGCTGGAAAGGCATCGAAGCCTCCGACATGATCCTGCTGCCGGACGACTCCACCGCCGTGCTGGACCCGTTCACCGAAGAGCCGACCCTGATCCTCACCTGCGACATCATCGACCCTGCCAGCATGCAGGGCTATGACCGCGACCCACGCGCCATCGCCCGTCGCGCCGAGGAGCACCTCAAAGCCACGCTGATCGGTGACACCGTGTTCGCCGGCCCAGAGCCTGAGTTCTTCATCTTCGACGAAGTGAAGTTCAAGTCCGACATCTCCGGCTCGATGTTCAAGATCTACTCCGAGCAAGGCTCGTGGATGTCCGACCAGGACGTCGAAGGCGGCAACAAAGGCCACCGTCCAGGCGTCAAAGGCGGCTACTTCCCGGTTCCGCCGTTCGACCACGACCACGAAATCCGTACCGCCATGTGCAACGCACTGGAAGAGATGGGTCAGACCGTCGAAGTTCACCACCACGAAGTGGCGACTGCCGGCCAGAACGAAATCGGCGTCAAGTTCAACACCCTGGTGAAGAAGGCCGACGAAGTTCAAGCGCTGAAGTACGTCGTGCACAACGTTGCCGACGCCTACGGCCGCACCGCTACCTTCATGCCTAAGCCACTGTACGGCGACAACGGCTCGGGCATGCACGTGCACATGTCGATCTGGAAAGACGGCAAGAACACCTTCGCAGGTGAAGGCTATGCCGGCCTGTCCGACACCGCCCTGTACTTCATCGGCGGCATCATCAAGCACGGTAAGGCCCTGAACGGCTTCACCAACCCGGCCACCAACTCCTACAAGCGTCTGGTACCTGGCTTCGAAGCCCCAGTAATGCTGGCCTACTCGGCTCGCAACCGTTCGGCCTCGATCCGTATCCCTTACGTTTCCAGCCCGAAAGCCCGCCGTATCGAAGCGCGCTTCCCGGACCCGGCGGCCAACCCGTACCTGTGCTTCGCCGCCCTGCTGATGGCCGGCCTGGACGGTATCCAGAACAAGATCCACCCAGGCGACGCCGCCGACAAGAACCTGTACGACCTGCCGCCTGAAGAGGCGAAAGAGATCCCACAGGTGTGCGGCAGCCTGAAAGAAGCCCTGGAAGAGCTGGACAAGGGCCGTGCGTTCCTGACCAAGGGCGGCGTGTTCTCCGACGACTTCATCGATGCCTACATCGAGCTGAAATCGGAAGAAGAGATCAAGGTCCGTACCTTCGTGCACCCGCTGGAATACGAGCTGTACTACAGCTGCTGATTTGATCGACGCCTCGCGTCGGTGACATCAGGACGGCCTCCCCAGGGAGGCCGTTTCCATTTCTGCATCGCCTTGATCGGACAAACCCTATAGCCACATCCGGCGACACTGCGACACTCGATGCTCCATCAACCCAGGAGATCGTCATGCGCCCCACCCACCTTGCCCTGATCTGCTGCCTCGCACTGTCGGGCTGCAGCACACCGCCACCGCCCCCTTCAAACCTCGACCCCCTGCTCGATGCCATCGAGCAACGCCTTGACCTGGCCGAAGCCGTCGCGCTGCACAAATGGGACCGAGGCCAACCGGTTCAAGCCAGCGCTCGCGAACAACAGGTGCTGGCCAATGCACGCCAGGCCGCAACCGCCTACTCGCTGGCCCCGGCACGGGCCGAAAGCTTCTTCGCCGACCAGATCGAGGCCAGCAAACTGCTGCAGTACCACCTGCTGGATAGCTGGCACCGCGCACGCCAAGCACCCGCCCTGCCCCGACGCGACCTTGGCCAGGATGTGCGCCCCGCCCTGGACCGGCTGCAGGCGCAGCTACTCGCCGCCCTTGCCCGCTTCGACCAGGCGCCCCCGGCCGACTGCCCCAACCACCTGGCCGATGCCCTGCAACAGCGCACACACGAGCCCGTGCGCCACCTTGCTCTGGTCCGCGCCAGCAGCCAGCTGTGCAAAAGCTGACGAGCGCCCTATGCTCCATATTGGTGCACTGCCAGGCCTGACGCCCCAGCATGCACCCCACTTTGGGTCACATTAATCGTTTAACCAGGGCTTTATGTCCTGAATTAGCGCGAATACAGGCTTTTATCCGCCATTTCCGCTTCTTTTCAGAGCCTTGGTTTGGTTCTTGCATTTTCATCGCATCCAGCACGTCATCCGTGCGCGCCCCAGGCCTGGCCGGGGCGCCAAAAGAGTGCCAACAGAGGTCAACGACGCCTTATGACCATCAGCGATGCACAGCACCGTCTGCTTCTGGACAACCTGACCACGGCCACGCTCCTGCTCAACGCCGAGCTGCGCCTTGAGTACATGAACCCGGCGGCGGAAATGCTCCTGGCCGTCAGTGGTCAGCGCAGCCATGGGCAGTTCATCAGCGAGCTGTTCACCGAATCGGCCGAGGCACTCAACTCGCTGCGCCAGGCGGTGGAGCAGGCGCATCCGTTCACCAAGCGCGAAGCCCAGCTGACCTCGCTGACCGGCCAGAGCATCACCGTCGACTACGCCGTCACGCCGATCCTGCACCAGGGCAATACCCTGCTGCTGCTCGAAGTGCACCCGCGGGACCGCCTGCTGCGCATCACCAAGGAAGAGGCCCAGCTGAGCAAGCAGGAAACCACCAAGATGCTGGTGCGCGGCCTGGCCCACGAAATCAAGAACCCGCTGGGCGGCATTCGCGGCGCAGCGCAACTGCTGGCTCGCGAATTGCCCAACGATGGCCTGCGCGACTACACCAACGTGATCATCGAAGAGGCCGACCGGCTGCGTAACCTGGTCGACCGCATGCTCGGCTCGAACAAGCTGCCGTCGCTGTCGATGACCAACATCCACGAAGTGCTGGAGCGCGTGTGCAGCCTGGTGGAGGCGGAAAGCCAGGGCGGCATCACCCTGGTGCGCGACTACGACCCGAGCCTGCCGGACGTGCTGATCGACCGCGAGCAGATGATCCAGGCGGTGCTCAACATCGTGCGCAATGCCATGCAGGCCATCGGCGGGCAGAACGAGCTGCGCCTGGGCCGCATCACCCTGCGCAGCCGCGCCGTGCGCCAGTTCACCATCGCCCACGTGCGTCATCGCCTGGTGGCCCGGATCGAGATCGTCGACAACGGCCCGGGCATCCCCGCAGAGCTGCAGGACACCCTCTTCTACCCCATGGTCAGCGGCCGCCCGGACGGTACCGGGCTCGGCCTTGCCATTACCCAGAACATCATCAGCCAGCACCAGGGCCTGATCGAGTGTGAAAGCCACCCCGGCCACACCGCCTTCTCGATCTACCTGCCCCTGGAACAAGGAGCCACCGCCTCATGAGCCGAAGTGAAACCGTCTGGATCGTCGATGATGATCGCTCCATCCGCTGGGTCTTGGAGAAAGCCCTGCAGCAGGAGGGCATGACCACCCAGAGCTTCGACAGCGCCGACGGCGTGATGGGCCGCCTGGCACGCCAGCAGCCTGATGTGATCATTTCCGATATCCGCATGCCCGGTGCCAGCGGCCTCGACCTGCTGGCACAGATCCGCGACCAGCACCCGGGCCTGCCGGTCATCATCATGACCGCGCACTCCGACCTGGACAGTGCCGTGGCCTCCTACCAGGGCGGTGCCTTCGAGTACCTGCCCAAGCCGTTCGATGTCGACGAGGCGGTGTCGCTGGTCAAGCGCGCCAACCAGCACGCTCAGGAACAGCAAGCGCTGGAGGTGCCCCAGGCACTGGCCCGCACCCCCGAGATCATCGGTGAAGCACCGGCGATGCAGGAGGTGTTCCGCGCCATCGGCCGCCTGAGCCACTCCAACATCACCGTGCTGATCAACGGCGAATCGGGTACCGGCAAAGAGCTGGTGGCCCATGCCCTGCACCGCCACAGCCCGCGCGCGGCTGCGCCGTTCATCGCCCTGAACATGGCGGCGATCCCCAAGGACCTGATGGAGTCCGAGCTGTTCGGCCATGAAAAAGGCGCGTTCACCGGCGCCGCCAACCTGCGCCGCGGCCGCTTCGAGCAGGCCGACGGCGGCACGCTGTTCCTCGACGAAATCGGCGACATGCCCGCCGACACCCAGACCCGCCTGCTGCGCGTGCTGGCCGACGGCGAGTTCTACCGGGTCGGCGGCCACGTGCCGGTGAAGGTCGATGTGCGCATCATCGCCGCGACCCACCAGAACCTGGAAACCCTGGTACAGGCCGGCAAGTTCCGCGAAGACCTGTTCCACCGCCTCAACGTGATCCGCATCCATATCCCGCGCCTGTCTGACCGGCGCGAAGACATCCCGACCCTGGCCCGCCACTTCCTCGGCCGCGCCGCCCAGGAGCTGGCGGTCGAGCCCAAGCTGCTCAAGCCGGAAACCGAAGAGTTCATCCGCAACCTGCCGTGGCCGGGCAACGTCCGCCAGCTGGAAAACACCTGCCGCTGGATCACCGTGATGGCCTCCAGCCGCGAGGTGCTGATCGGCGACCTGCCGCCGGAGTTGCTCAACCTGCCACAGGACGCAGCGCCAGTGACCAACTGGGAGCAGGCCCTGCGCCAGTGGGCCGACCAAGCCCTGGCCCGTGGCCAGTCGAGCCTGCTGGACAGCGCCGTGCCCAGCTTCGAGCGGATCATGATCGAGACCGCGCTCAAGCACACCGCCGGGCGGCGCCGCGATGCAGCGGTATTGCTGGGCTGGGGGCGCAACACCCTGACGCGCAAGATCAAGGAGTTGGGGATGAAAGTGGATGGGGGAGACGAAGACGAGGGTGAAGACCACTGATCTTTAGGGTCACCTGTTAGATTTCAGGGGCTGCTTTGCAGCCCCAGCTATTTCTGACCTGTTGCACCGATCCTGTGCCCGACGCACCCGATAAAGACACAAATCCCCTCGAAACCCGGCCAATTCGTCCTGAATCCCAGTATTTCCGGGCATTTCAAAACTGGCACGCCCCCTGCAATAACTACTGCAACTCCAGTTTCGGGGGCCTCGGTACAGGCAGGCCGGGATAGCCCCTCTTTTATTCGCAGCAGCAACACCGTTTCGGGGACCCTGGTACAGGCAGGCCGGGAAATCCCCCTTTTATTCGCCACAGCAACCCGCTTTGGGGACCTCGGTACAGGCAGGCCGGGACATCCCCTCTTTTATTCGTGCAGCCTCACCTGCACCTTCCAGCGCCCGTCGTCCTCTGCACCTGACCATTGCCCTTGCAGAGGGCGCGCGGCAATCAGCGTCAGCAGCAAGCCTTCCTTGCCCTTCTGAACCCGCCAGGCCACCGGTTTGTCCTGCAAGAACAACTGGCCGCGCTGGGCCTTGCCCTCGGCCTGGAACGCCAGCGCCACGGTGCCTTCGACGTTCTCGCCATGCAGCTTCGGCTCTTCGTTGAACCACAGGTCCAGGCCATCCTGCACCACCTCGACCTGCTGCAACACCCGCTCGTCCGGGGCGGTCAGGCGGCCGATCATCAGGCCCACCATCAACCCGACGATGGCCAGCGACAGGATCATCTTCGGGAACGCCTTCGAACGCACATCGGGTTCGGGGGTAGAATGCCCGTCATCTTCATGCCTGGAGCCGTGCATGTTTCACGTCATCCTTTTTCAACCTGAAATTCCGCCGAATACCGGCAATATCATCCGCCTGTGCGCCAACAGCGGCTGCGCCCTGCACCTGATCGAACCCATCAGCTTCGAACTGGACGACAAGCGCCTGCGCCGCGCCGGGCTGGATTACCACGAGTATGCCACGCTCAAGCGCCACGAAAGCCTGACCGGATGCCTGGAAAGCCTGGGCAACCCGCGGCTGTTCGCCTTCACTACCAAAGGCTCGCACCCCTTCCACGAAGTCGCCTACCAGCCGGGCGATGCCTTCCTGTTCGGCCCCGAGAGCCGTGGTTTGCCCGCAGAGGTGTTGGATAGCCTGCCGGCCGAACAACGCCTGCGCCTGCCGATGCGGCCAGGGTGCCGCAGCTTGAACCTGTCCAATACCGTGGCGGTGACGGTGTATGAGGCGTGGCGGCAGAACGGGTTTGCCGGGAGCTAATGCTTCACCTGCACTGGCCTCTTCGCGGGTAAACCCGCTCCCACAGGTGGCGCTGTACTTGTGGGAGCGGCGGTGCGCCGATGCGATTTACCCGCGAAGAGGCCAGTGCGGCATACAAAAAAGGGCGACCGAAGTCGCCCTTTTTCATTACCGCTGCTTACTGCACGGTCGGCACTTCACCGGCTTCCTGCATGCGCTGCATTTCTTGCGCGTACAGGGCGTCGAAGTTGACCGGCGACAGCATCAGCGCCGGGAACGAGCCACGGGTCACCAGGCTGTCCAGGGCCTCGCGGGCGTACGGGAACAGGATGTTCGGGCAGAACGCGCCGAGGGTGTGGCTCATCGAGGCCGCGTCGAGGCCTGCGATCAGGAAGATGCCGGCCTGCTGCACTTCGGCGATGAACGCCACTTCTTCACCGTTCTTCACGGTCACCGACAGGGTCAGCACCACTTCATGGAAGTCGCCTTCCAGGGCTTTCTGGCGGGTGTTCAGGTCCAGCGAGACATTCGGCTCCCACTGCTGGCGGAAGATCTGCGGGCTCTTCGGAGCCTCGAACGACAGATCGCGCACGTAGATGCGCTGCAGGGAGAACTGTGGGCTGTTGTCTGCAGCCGCGCCGTTGGTCTGTTGGTCAGTCATGGCAGATCCTTATCCTAATGTTTTCGAATGCAGTGCAAAGTCAGGCCGCCAGCAGCGCGTCGAGCTTGCCCGCGCGCTCCAGGGCATAAAGGTCATCGCATCCACCGACGTGCGTACTGCCGATCCAGATCTGCGGTACCGAAGTACGGCCGGCCTTCTGGCTCATTTCGGCGCGCAGCTGCGGCTTGCCGTCGACCTTGATCTCTTCGAACGCCACGCCCTTGCTCTCGAGCAGGTATTTGGCGCGCATGCAGTAGGGGCAGTAGTCGCTGGAGTAGACGATGACGGGCTTCATATCACTTCACCAGGGGCAGGTTATCGGCTTTCCAACTGGATACGCCACCGCTCAGCTTGGCCGCGGTGTAACCAGCCTTGAGCAGCTCGCGGCAGATGGTGCCGGACTGCTGGCCCATCGCGTCGACGACGATCAGGGTCTTCTCTTTATGTTTTTCCAGCTCGGTCATGCGGTTGACCAGCTTGTCCTGCGGAATGCTCACCGCACCGACGATGTGCCCGGCGGAATACTCCTTGGCAGGGCGAATATCGATGACCAGCGCCTTGTCGGCGTTGACCAGCGCGGTCAGCTGGCCGTTGCTCAGGCTCTGGCCACCACGACGCACTTCGTTGATCAGCAGCAGGACCAGCAGAACGACGAAGATCGCCACCAGGATGAAGTGATCTGTCGCGAATTGAATCAGGTGAGCAACCATCGGGGGTGTTCCAGGCGATTGAAAATGGCGGCCAGTATACACAGCCCCCCATGACCACCAAAGCCCGGTGGGCCACCGGCAAAACCGGCTTCATGTTGCATGTCCGACAGCGCTGGTCGGACAAGGGGAGGAATATTCGCCGTCGCTGGCGGATTTGCCCTAAAATGCGTGTCTTTATCATCTTTGAACAACCGTGAGTTTGATTGATGACGAGTACGCCTAAACCCCTGGTCCTGATTATCCTGGATGGCTTCGGACACAGCGAAAGCCCCGAATACAACGCCATCTTCGCCGCCAACACACCGGTCTACGACCGCCTGCGCGCCACCCAGCCGCACGGTCTGATCTCGGGGTCCGGCATGGACGTGGGCCTGCCCGACGGGCAGATGGGCAACTCTGAAGTCGGTCACATGAACCTCGGCGCCGGCCGCGTGGTGTACCAGGACTTCACCCGGGTCACCAAAGCCATCCGCGACGGCGAGTTCTTCGCAAACCCGGTGCTCACCGGCGCGGTGGACAAGGCTGTCGGTGCCGGCAAGGCCGTGCATATCCTCGGCCTGCTCTCCGACGGTGGCGTGCACAGCCACCAGGACCACCTGGTGGCCATGGCCGAACTGGCCGCCCAGCGTGGCGCCGAGAAGATCTACCTGCACGCCTTCCTCGACGGCCGTGACACCCCGCCGCGCAGCGCCCAGTCGTCCATCGAACTGCTCGACGCCACCTTTGCCAAGCTGGGCAAGGGCCGTATCGCCAGCCTGATCGGCCGCTACTACGCGATGGACCGCGACAACCGCTGGGACCGCGTACAAGCCGCCTACGACCTGATCGTCGACAGCACCGCCCATTACACCGCCGACAGCGCCGTGGCCGGCCTCGAGGCCGCCTACGCCCGTGACGAAAGCGACGAGTTCGTCAAGGCCACGCGCATCGGCGAAGCGGTCAAGGTCGAGGATGGCGACGCCGTCATCTTCATGAACTTCCGTGCCGACCGTGCCCGCGAGCTGTCGCGGGTGTTCGTCGAGCCCGACTTCAACGAATTCCCACGCGCCCGCCTGCCAAAACTGGCCGCCTACATCGGCCTGACCCAGTACTCGGCGAAAATCCCCGCGCCAGCGGCATTTGCCCCGTCCAGCCTGAACAATGTGCTCGGCGAATACCTGGCGAAAAACGGCAAGACCCAGCTGCGCATCGCCGAAACCGAGAAATACGCTCACGTCACCTTCTTCTTCTCGGGTGGCCGTGAAGAGCCGTTCGAAGGCGAAGAGCGCATCCTGATCCCATCGCCGAAGGTCGCCACCTATGACCTGCAGCCGGAAATGAACGCCCCCGAGGTGACCGACCGCATCGTCGAGGCCATCGAGCAGCAGCGTTTTGACGTGATCGTGGTCAACTATGCCAACGGCGACATGGTCGGCCACACCGGCGTGTTCGAGGCAGCGGTCAAGGCGGTCGAGGCCCTGGACACCTGCGTCGGCCGCATCGTCGAGGCACTGGATAAGGTTGACGGCGAAGCGCTGATCACCGCCGACCACGGCAACGTCGAGCAGATGGAAGACGCCTGCACCGGCCAGGCGCACACCGCCCATACCAGCGAGCCAGTGCCGTTCATCTATGTCGGCAAGCGCAAGGTCAAGGTGCGTGACGGCGGCGTGCTGGCCGACGTGGCGCCGACCATGCTCAAGCTGCTGGGATTGGAAAAGCCTGCAGAGATGACCGGAACGAGCATT
>NZ_JBOBDM010000085.1:0-16864 GCF_050586605.1 Pseudomonas sp. ES1
ACGCTTCGGCGACAACGCCCCGCGCCTGATCAACATGTACGGCATCACCGAGACCACGGTGCACGTGACTTACCGTCCGCTGAGCCTGGCCGACCTGGAGCTGGAAGCGAGCAGCCCGATTGGCGCGCCGATCCCGGACCTGTCGTGGTACGTGCTGGACGCCGACCTGAACCCGGTGGCCAAAGGCTGCACCGGTGAGCTGTACGTCGGCCGCGCCGGCCTGGCCCGTGGCTACCTGAACCGTGGCGACCTGACCGCCACACGCTTCATCCCCGACCTGTTCGGCAACAGCGGCGAACGCCTGTACCGCACCGGCGACCTGGCGCGCTACCACGCCGACGGCGTGATCGAGTACATCGGCCGGATCGACCAGCAAGTGAAAATCCGCGGTTTCCGTATCGAGCTGGGCGAGATCGAAGCGCGCCTGCTGGAGCAGCCAGAGGTGGCCAGCGCCGTGGTGTTGGCGCACAACGGCCCGCTGGGCACGCAACTGGTGGGTTATGTAGTACCTAAAGGCATCGTCGAAGACGGCCTGCGCGAAGTGCTGCGCGCCCGCCTAAAAGAAACCCTGCCGGACTACATGGTCCCGGCGCACCTGCTGCAACTGGACGCACTGCCACTGACCGCCAACGGCAAGCTGGACCGCAAGGCACTGCCGGCGCCAGACGCCAGCCAGGCGCAACAGGCCTACGTGGCGCCGCGCAGCGAGCTGGAGCAGCGCATCGCCGCCATCTGGCAAGACGTGCTGCAGGTCGAGCGGGTAGGGCTGGACGACGACTTCTTCGCCCTCGGTGGGCATTCGCTGCTGGCCACCCAGATCGTCTCGCGCATCCGCGCCAGCCTGGGCCTGGAAGTGGCCCTGCGGCACCTGTTCGAGCACAGCGTGCTCGCTGCCTTCGTCAACGGCCTGGGCCGCGACGCCGAACAACCGGTACAGCCACCACTGGGCGCGTTCGACCACCAGGGCGATCCAGTGTTGTCCTACGCCCAGGAGCGCCAATGGTTCCTCTGGCAGCTTGAGCCCGACAGCGCCGCCTATCACATCCCGGCCGTGCTGCGCCTGCGCGGCGCGCTGGACGAAGCTGCGCTTGAGCAGAGCTTCGCCTGCCTGCTGGCGCGCCACGCCAGCCTGCGCACCACCTTCTTCCAGGACGGCGAACAGACCCGCCAGCGCATTGCCGCCCAGCAGCCACTGACCCTGGAACGCAGCGAACTGGCCAACGAGCAGGCCCTGCAAGCCGCCATCGACGAAGAAGTCGGCCGACGCTTCGACCTGGAAGCCGGGCCGCTGCTGCGGGTTCGCCTGCTGCGCCTGGCCGCCGACGACCAGGTGCTGATCATCACCCAGCACCACATCGTTTCCGATGGCTGGTCGATGCAGGTCATGGTCGATGAGCTGATCCAGCTCTACCAGGCCCTCAGCCAGGGCCAGGCTCCGGCCCTGCCGGCCCTGCCAGTGCAATACGCCGACTATGCCGCCTGGCAGCGCCAGTGGATGGATGCCGGCGAGCGCGAGCGCCAGCTGTCCTACTGGGTGGCCCAGCTCGGGGGCGAGCAGCCGGTGCTGGAACTGCCTACCGACGCGCCGCGCCCGGCCCAGCAGAGCTACCGCGGCGAGCAACTGCAACTGCAACTCGACCCAGCCCTGAGCGAACAATTGCAGCAGCTGGCCCGCGAGCAGGGCGTGACTCTGTTCATGCTGTTGCTGGCCTCGTTCCAGGCCTTGCTGCACCGCTACAGCGGCCAGGGCGACATCCGCGTCGGTATCCCGATCGCCAACCGCACCCGGGTCGAAACCGAGCGCCTGATCGGCTTCTTCGTCAACACCCAGGTGCTCAAGGCCGACTGCGACGGCCTGCAGCCCTTCGCCCAGCTACTGCAGCAGACCCGCGCCGCCGCCCTCGGCGCCCAGGCCCATCAGGACCTGCCGTTCGAACAACTGGTAGACGCCCTGCAACCCGAGCGCAGCCTCAGCCACAACCCGCTGTTCCAGGTGATGTTCAACCACCAGAACCAGCCACGCCAGGCGCTGGGCAGCGAACTGGCCGGCCTGCGCATCGAGCCGCTGGAGGCGCAGAACCACAGCGCCCAGTTCGACCTCAGTCTGGACACCTTCGAAACCGCCAACGGCCTGGGCGCGACCCTGACCTACGCCACCGACCTGTTCCAGCCGGCCAGCATCGAGCGCCTGGCCGGGCATTGGCAGAACCTGCTGCGCGGCATCGTCGCGCAGCCTGAGGCGCGCCTGGGCGAACTGCCGCTGCTGGGCGCCGAAGAGTACCAGGCCATCGTCGGCCACTGGGGCCAGGCCCCGGTAACCTGCCCGGACGAGCGCCCGCTGCACCGTCAGTTCGAGGCCCAGGCGGCCCTGCGCCCCGAGGCGCCGGCCGTGCTCAGCGCCGAGGCGCAGATCAGCTACGGCGAACTCAACCGCCAGGCCAACCAATTGGCCCGCCACTTGCGCGCGCTGGGCGTCGGCCCGGACGTGCTGGTGGGCATCGCCGTGGAGCGCGGCCTGTCGATGGTGGTCGCGGTGCTGGCGGTGCTCAAGGCCGGTGGCGGCTATGTGCCGCTCGACCCCGAGTACCCCAAAGACCGCCTGCAGTGCATGATCGAGGACAGCGCCATCGGCCTGCTGCTGACCCAGCAGCCGCTGCTGCAACGCCTGCCGATTCCGGCGGGCGTCCTGGCCCTGTGCCTGGACCAGCAGCAGGCCTGGCAAGGCCTGGAGCAGGGCAACCTGGACGGGGAAGCCAACCCCGAGAACCTCGCTTATGTGATGTTCACCTCCGGCTCCACCGGCCGCCCCAAGGGCGTGGGCATCAGCCAGCTGGCGCTGGTCCGGCACGCCCATGTGGCACGGGACTTCTTCGCCCTGCAGGCCGACGACCGCGCGTTGCAGTTCTCCACCTTCAACTTCGACGCCTTCGTCGAGCAGCTGTACCCGGCGCTGATCTGCGGCGCCTCGGTGCTGCTGCGCGGCACCGAGATCTGGGACAGCGAAACCTTCTACCGCGAAGTCACCGGCAAGGGCGTGACGGTGTGCGACCTGCCTACCGCCTACTGGCACCTGCTGGCCCGCGAGTTCGCCGCGGCCGGCCCGCGTGACTACGGGCGCCTGCGCCGGGTGCACTGCGGCGGCGAAGCGATGGCCGCCGAAGGCGTGCAGGCCTGGCGCGATGCCGGCCTGGCCCAGGTCAAGCTGCTCAACACCTACGGCCCCACCGAAACCACGGTGTCGGCCACCACCCTGGACTGCACCGGTTATGTCGACGGCAGCCAGCCGATGCCACTGACCGTGCCGATCGGCCGGCCACTGCCAGGGCGCAGCGTGCATGTGCTCGACGCCAGCGGCGCGCCCACCCCGGTGGGGGTGATCGGCGAGCTGATGATCGGTGCGCAGATGCTGGCCCGGGGTTACTTCAATCGCCCAGGCCTCACCGCCGAGCGCTTCATGCCCGACCCGTTCTGCAGCCAGGGCGGGCGCCTGTACCGCACCGGCGACCTGGCGCGCTGGCGCGAAGGCGGGGTGCTCGAATATGTCGGGCGCATCGACCACCAGGTGAAGATCCGCGGTTTCCGTATCGAGCTGGGCGAAATCGAGGCGCGCCTGCAGGAACTGCCCGGCGTGCGCGATGCCATCGTCCTGGCCCGCCCGGCCAGCAGCGGCTTGCAGCTGGTGGGCTACGTGGTGCCCGAGCAACTGCCAGGCGCCGACGCCCAGGCCCAGCTGCGTGATGAGCTGCGCGCCGGGCTCAAGCAACACCTGCCCGAATACATGGTCCCGGCCTGGCTGCTGTTCCTCGAACGCTTCCCGGTCGGCCCCAACGGCAAGCTCGACCGCAAGGCCCTGCCGGCGCCCGATGCCAGCCAGCAGCAGGCCGGCTACGTGGCCCCGCGCAGTGACCTGGAGCAGCGCCTCGCGGCGCTCTGGCAGGCCGTGCTCAAGCTCGAACGGGTCGGCCTGACCGACAACTTCTTCGAACTGGGCGGCGACTCCATCGTCTCCATCCAGCTGGTGGCCCGTGCCCGCCAGGCCGGCATTCACTTCAGCGCCCGCCAACTGTTCCAGCACCAGACCGTGCAGAGCCTGGCCAGCGTGGCCAGCCTGGGTGACGCCGGCCCGCAGATCGACCAGCGCCCGGCGACCGGTGCCTTGGCGCTGTTGCCGATCCAGCAGGAGTTCTTCGCCAGCGCCATTGCCGAGCACCACCACTGGAACCAGTCGGTGCTGCTCAAGAGCAGCCGCCGGCTCGACCCCGCGGTGCTGGAAGCGGCCCTGCAAGCCCTGGTAGCGCATCACGACGGCCTGCGCACAAGCTTCAGCGAAAGCGCTGACGGTTGGGCCGCGCAGTACCGCGACGCACAGCCGCAAACCCTGCTGTGGCAACACAAGATGGCCGACGAAGCGGCCCTGCTGCCCTTGGCCGAGCAGGCCCAGCGCAGCCTCGACCTGAACGAAGGGCCACTGCTGCGGGCACTGCTCGCCGAGCTGGACGACGGTAGCCAGCGCCTGCTGCTGGTGGTGCACCACCTGGTGGTCGACGGCGTGTCGTGGCGCATCCTGTTCGATGACCTGCAACTGGCCTGCCAGCAACTGGGCCAGGGCCAGGCCGTGCAACTGCCGCCACGCAGCAGCTCGCTGCAAGCCTGGGGCGAGCGCTTGCAGGCCCACGCCCACAGCGAGCAACTGCAGGCCCAACTGGGGTACTGGCAAGCTCAGTCCCAGGGGATCCAGACCGACCTGCCGACGGCCGACACCCAGGCCAGCCTGCGCAACGACCAGGGCCACACCCTGTACAGCCGCCTGGACAAGGACCTGACCCGGCAACTGCTGCAGCAGGCCCCGGCGGC
Source organism: Pseudomonas sp. ES1 (assembly GCF_050586605.1). Lineage (NCBI taxonomy): Bacteria > Pseudomonadati > Pseudomonadota > Gammaproteobacteria > Pseudomonadales > Pseudomonadaceae > Pseudomonas > Pseudomonas sp. ES1. The sequence goes on from NZ_JBOBDM010000085.1 coordinate 4,855, forward strand.
CTACCGCACACAGATCAACGACCTGCTGCTGACCGCCCTGGCCCGCGTGCTGCGCGACTGGACCGGGGCCGACGACAGCCTGGTGCAGCTCGAAGGCCATGGCCGCGAGGAGCTGTTCGACGGCCTCGACCTGACCCGCACCGTGGGCTGGTTCACCAGCGTGTTCCCGTTGCGCCTGAGCGCCCACGCCGACCTGGCGACCTCGATCAAGACCGTCAAGGAGCAGTTGCGCGGCGTGCCCGACAAGGGCATCGGCTACGGCCTGCTGCGCCACCTGGGCCCCCCCGAGGCCCGCGCGGCGCTGGCCGGCCTGGCGCCGGCGCGCATCACCTTCAACTACCTGGGCCAGTTCGACGCCAGCTTCGCTGACGCCCAGGCGCTGTTCCAGCCCTGCGACGGGCCGCGCGGCGACGAGCAGAGCCCGGCGGCGCCGCTGGACAACTGGCTGAGCCTCAATGGCCGGGTGTATGACGGCGAGCTCAGCCTGGGCTGGACCTTCAGCACGCAGATGTTCGACAGTGCCACCATCGAGCACCTGGCCGACGCCTTCAGCCGTGAGCTGGCCGCCGTGGTCGCCCACTGCTGCAGCCAGGGCGCCGGCGGCCTGACCCCGTCGGACGTGGCGCTGGCCGGCCTCGACCAGGCCCAACTGGACCGCCTGCCCAGCCAGGGGGTCGAAGACATCCTGCCGCTGTCGCCGATGCAGCAGGGCATGCTGTTCCACACCCTGCTCGAAGCCGACGGCGGCGACTACATCAACCAGATGTGCCTGGACGTCAGCGGCATCGACCCCGAGCGCTTCCGCCAGGCCTGCCAGGCCACCCTCGACGCCCACGACAGCCTGCGCACCAGCTACCTGTGGCAAGGCGACCTGGCCCAGCAACTGCAGGTGGTGCACCGTCACGCGCCGCTGCCCTACGAGTGCCTGGCACTGGGGGCGGCCGAGGTGGATGCGGCGAGCCTTGCGCAACGCGCCGAGGCCGAGCGCCGACGCGGCTTCGACCTGGGCTGCGCGCCGCTGATGCGCCTGCAGTTCGTGCAGACCGCCGCCGACCGCTATCACTTGATCTACACCAGCCACCACATCCTCATGGACGGCTGGAGCCAGTCGCAGTTCTTCGGCGAGGTTCTGCAGCGTTACGCAGGGGAGGTGCCGGCCGGCAGCCCCGGCCGGCTGCGCGACTACATCGGCTGGCTGCAGGGGCGCGACGCCGACGCCACCCGCGCCTTCTGGGACGGCCAACTGGCCGGGCTGGACAACCCCACGCGGCTGGTCGACGCCTTGCCGACGCCGCGCCAGGCCGAGGCCACGCGCCAGTACCGCGAGCACCAGCAGGCCCTCGCGCCTGCCTTGAACCGCCAGCTGGGCGAGGCCGCGCGCCAGCGCAAGGTCACCCTCAACACCTTGGTGCAGGCCGCCTGGCTGCTGGTCCTGCAACGCTACACCGGCCAGGCCGGCGTAGCCTTCGGCGCCACCGTAGCCGGCCGCCCAGCGGACCTGCCGCAAGTGGAGGCGCAGATCGGCCTGTTCATCAATACCTTGCCGGTGATCGCCCAGCCGCGTGTCGAGCAGACCGTGGCCCAGTGGCTGCAGCAGGTGCAGTCGCTCAACCTGGCGCTGCGCGAGCACGAGCACACGCCGCTGTTCGATATCCAGCGCTGGGCCGGGCAGGGCGGTGACGGCCTGTTCGACAGCATCCTGGTGTTCGAGAACTACCCGGTGGCCGAGGCCCTGCAGCAGGCCGCCCCGGACGGCCTGGTGTTCGGCGCCGGCCAGCACCACGAGCAGACCAACTACCCGCTGACCCTGTCGGTGGGCCTGGGCGATGCACTGACCCTGCACTACAGCTACGACACCCGCCACTTCAGCGCGGCCAGCATCGGCCGGCTGGCCGGGCACCTGTGCCAGGCGCTGGCCTTCCTGGCCGGGGAGGGCGAGCAGGTGCTCGGCGACCTCGACCTGCTGGACGCCGCCGAACGTGTTCAGGTACGCGATACCTGGGCCCACGCCCATCTCACCTACCGCGACGAGCGCCCGGTGCACCAGCTGTTCGAAGCCCAGGTGGCGCGCCAGCCCCAGGCCTTGGCCTTGCTCAGCGGCGACGCCCAACTGAGCTACGCCGAACTCAACGCCCAGGCCAACCGCCTGGCGCGCCACCTGCGCAGCCTGGGCGTCGGCCCCGACGTGCTGGTGGGCATCGCCGTGGAGCGTGGCCTGTCGATGATCGTCGGCCTGCTGGCGGTGCTCAAGGCCGGTGGCGGCTACGTGCCGCTCGACCCTGAATACCCCCGCGACCGCCTGCTGTGCATGATCGAGGACAGCGGCACGCAACTGCTGCTGACCCAGCAGCCGCTGCTGGCACGCCTGCCGATCCCCGAGGGCGTGCAGGCGCTGTGCCTGGACCAGGGCGAGGCCTGGGCGGCGCTGGATGCCGGCGACCTGGGCGTTGCAGTGGGCGAGCACAACCTCGCCTACGTGATGTTCACCTCCGGCTCCACCGGGCGCCCCAAGGGCGTGGGCATCAGCCAGCTGGCACTGACCCGCCACGCCTGGGTGTCCGAGGCGTTCTTCGGCCTGCGCGGCGACGACTGCGTGCTGCAGTTCAGCACCTTCAACTTCGACGGTTTCGTCGAGCAGCTGTACCCGGCGCTGATCTGCGGCGCTTCAGTGGTGCTGCGCGGCACCGAGATCTGGGACAGCGAGACCTTCTACCGCGAACTGATCAGCAAGCAGATCAGCGTGGTCGACCTGACCACTGCCTACTGGCACATGCTCGCCCGCGACTTCGCCGAAGCTGGCCCGCGTAACTACGGGCGCCTGCGCCAGGTGCACGGCGGCGGCGAAGCGATGCCGCCGGAAGGGCTGCTGGCCTGGCGCGACGCCGGCCTTGGCCACGTGCGCCTGCTCAACACCTACGGCCCGACCGAGGCCACGGTGACCGTCACCAGCCTGGACTGCACCGGCTATGTCGACGGCAGCGAGGCGATCCCGCTGACCCTGCCGATCGGCCGGGTATTGCCGGGGCGCAGCATCTACCTGCTCGACGACAGCGGCGCGCCGACCCCGGTGGGCGTGGTCGGCGAGCTGGTGATCGGTGGCGAGTTGCTGGCCCGCGGCTACTTCAACCGCCGTGGCCTGACCGCCGAACGCTTCATCCCCGACCCGTTCGCCGGCAACGGCGGGCGTCTGTACCGCACCGGCGACCTGGCGCGCTACCGCGACGACGGGGTGATCGAATACGTCGGGCGCATCGACCACCAGGTGAAGATCCGCGGCTTCCGTATCGAACTGGGCGAGATCGAGGCCCGTCTGCTGGAGCAGGAAGGTGTACGTGACGCCATCGTGCTGGCCCAGCCGAGCGGCAACGGCCTGCAACTGGTCGGCTACGTGGTGCCCGCCCAGGCCCTGGACGAAGCTGGCCAGGCCAGCCTGCGCGAGGGCTTGCGCCAGCAGCTCAAGGCCAACCTGCCGGACTACATGGTGCCGAGCTGGCTGCTGTTCCTCGAACGGCTGCCGCTGAGCCCCAACGGCAAGGTCGACCGCAAGGCGCTGCCGGCGCTCGACGGCAGCCAGCTGCAGGCCGCCCATGTGGCGCCACGCACGGCCCTGGAACAACAGGTCGCGGCGATCTGGCAGCAGGTGCTCGGGGTCGCCCAGGTCGGCCTGGGCGACAACTTCTTCGACCTGGGCGGCCACTCCCTGCTGGCGACCCAGGCGGTTGCCCGCATCCGCCACCAGCTCGACCTCGACGTGAGCCTGCGCAGCCTGTTCGACAGCGCGGACCTGGCGGCCTTCGTCGCCACCCTCGGCGCGCCGGCCCTGGCGCAACCGCCGATGGTCGCGGTGTCGCGCGCCCAACCCCTGGCGCTGTCCTATGCCCAGCAACGCCAGTGGTTCCTCTGGCAGTTGGACCCGCACAGCGCCGCCTATCACCTGCCAACGGCCCTGCGCCTGCACGGCGCGCTGGATGTCGCGGCGCTGCAGCGGGCGCTCGACGCCCTGGTGCAACGCCATGAAAGCCTGCGCACCCGCTTCGTCGAACAGGACGGGCAGGCCTGGCAGGTGATCGATGCCGCCGCCGTCCTGCCGATCGAGCACGAGTCGCTGCTCGACGCCGCGGATGAGCGCGAGGCACGCCTCAAGGCTTCGGTGCTGGCGGCCATCCAGCAGCCGTTCGACCTGCGCAGCGGCCCGCTGGTGCGGGTCAAGCTGATCGAGCTGGCGGCCCAGGAGCAGGTGTTGCTGCTGACCCTGCACCACATCGTCACCGACGGCTGGTCGATGCAGGTGCTGGTCGACGAGCTGATCGCGCTGTACCGCGCCGACCGCCTGGGCCAGGCCGCGGAGCTTGGCGACAACGCGCTGCAATACGCCGACTACGCCCAATGGCAGCGCCAGTGGATGGAAGCCGGCGAGCAGGCCCGCCAACTGGCCTACTGGGTCGAGCAACTGGGCGACGAACAACCCGTGCTGGAGCTGCCCACCGACCGCCTGCGCCCGGCCGAGCAGAGTCACCGCGGTGCCTTGCTCGACCTGGCCCTGGAGCCGGCGCTGGCCGCCGAGCTGGCGGCCCTGGCGCGGCGCGAGGGGGTGACCCTGTTCATGCTGTTGCTGGCGTCGTTCCAGAGCCTCCTGCACCGCTACAGCGGCCAGGACGACATCCGTGTCGGCGTGCCGGTGGCCAACCGTGGCCGCCTGGAAACCGAGCGCCTGGTCGGCCTGTTCGTCAACACCCAGGTGCTCAAGGCCCGCTTCGCCCCGGACCTGGCCTTCAGCACGCTGCTTGGCCAGGTGCGCCAGACCGTGCTGCAGGCCCAGGCCCACCAGGACCTGCCGTTCGAGCAACTGGTCGAAGCCCTGCAACCGGAGCGCAGCCTCAGCCACAGCCCGCTGTTCCAGGTGCTGTTCAACCACCAGGGCGAGCTGCCGGTGGCGCGCACCCTGCAGGCGCTGGACGGGCTGCGGGTCGAAGGCCTGGAATGGGACAGCCGAACGGCGCCGTTCGACCTGTCGCTGGACACCTTCGAAACCGGCGAGGGCGGCCTGGCCGCGGTGTTCACCTACGCCACCGACCTGTTCGACGCGGCTACCATCGAGCGCCTGGCGCGCCACTGGACCGCGCTGTTGCAAGCGCTCGTCGCAGCGCCGCAACAGGCCCTGGCCGACCTGCCGATGCTCGACAACGCCGAGCGGGCCTTGCTGCTCGACACCTGGAATGCCCCGCAGCCTGCTGCCAGTGGCGAAAAGGTGCACGAGACCATCGCCGCCTGGGCCCAGCGCACGCCACAGGCCATCGCCCTGGTGCAGGATCAGCAGCACATGAGCTTTGCCGAGCTCGACGCCCGGGCCAACCGCCTGGCCCACGCCCTGGTCGCGGCCGGGGTCGGCCCGGAAACCCTGGTCGGCATCGCCCTGGGCCGCACCCTCGAGCTGCCGGTGGCCCTGCTGGCGGTGCTCAAGGCCGGCGGCGCCTATGTGCCGCTGGACCCGGACTACCCCGAGGAGCGCCTGGCCTACCTGATGGCCGACTCCGGCATGGCCCTGCTGCTGACCGACAGCGCGCTGCGTGAAGCGCTGCCGATCCCGGCGGGCCTGGCGGTGCTGGCGCTCGACAGCCTGGCGCTGGCGCAGTACCCGCAACAGGCGCCGCAGGTGCAGGTGCAGGCCGGCAACCTGGCCTATGTCATCTATACCTCCGGCTCCACCGGCCAGCCCAAGGGTGTGACCGTGGCCCACGGGCCGCTGGCCATGCACTGCCAGGCCATCGGCGCCCGCTACGAAATGAGCCCGGCCGACTGCGAACTGCTGTTCATGTCGTTCGCCTTCGACGGGGCCCACGAGCGCTGGCTGACCGTGCTCAGCCACGGCGGCCGGGTGCTGCTGCGCGACGACCGCCTGTGGACCCCGGAGCAGACCTACCAGGCCCTGCACCGCCACGGCGTGACCGTCGCCGCGTTCCCGCCGGCCTACCTGCTGCAACTGGCCGAGCATGCCCAGCGCGATGGCAACCCGCCGCCGGTGCGGGTGTATTGCTTCGGCGGCGACGCGGTGCCGCAGGCCAGCTACGACCTGGCCCGTGCAGCGCTCAAGCCGCGCTACATCATCAACGGCTACGGGCCGACCGAGACGGTGGTCACCCCGCTGATCTGGAAAGCCGCCGTCGGCCAGCCGTGCGGCGCGGCCTATGCGCCGATCGGCACGCGGGTCGGGCAGCGCAGCGCCTATGTGCTGGATGCCGGCCTCAACCTGCTGCCGCCGGGCGTGGCCGGTGAGCTGTACCTGGGCGGGGAAGGGGTGGCGCGTGGCTACCTGCGTCGCCCAGGGCTGACCGCCGAGCGCTTCGTGCCGGACCCGTATGGCGAGCCGGGGGCGCGGGTCTACCGCAGTGGCGACCGGGTCAGCCAGCGCGCCGATGGCGTGGTGGACTACCTGGGCCGGGTCGACCACCAGGTGAAGATCCGCGGTTTCCGCATCGAACTGGGCGAGGTCGAGGCGCGCCTGCAGGCCCTGCCCGGGGTGCGCGAGGCGCTGGTGCTGGCCCAGGGCGAGGCGGGGGCCTTGCAACTGGTCGGCTATGTGCTGCCGCACGTGCTGCCGGCCGACCCGCAGGCGGCCCAGGCGCTGCACGAGGGCCTGCGCGCCGCGCTGCGCCAGAGCCTGCCGGGCTACATGGTGCCGAGCCAGCTGATGCTGCTGGAACGGCTGCCGCTCACGCCCAACGGCAAGATCGACCGCCGCGCCCTGCCCAAGCCGGACGCCAGTGCCCTGCAGTACGCCTACGTGGCGCCGGTCAGCGAACTGGAACAGACCCTGGCGCGCATCTGGCAAGCGGTACTGCCGGTGGAGCAGGTGGGCCTGACTGACAACTTCTTTGAAATCGGCGGGCACTCGCTGCTCGCCACTCAGGTGACCTCACGGGTGCAGCTGGAGCTGGGCAGCCAGGTCCCGCTGGAACTGGTGTTCCGCACCGAGTCGTTGCAGGACTACGCCCGCGAGGTGGCGGCCTGCGTCAACACCTCGCTGGATGAAGACCTCAGCGACATGTTCGATTTCCTCACAGAACTGGAAGACAACTGATAATGGCCGAACTCGACAATCGGGCGCTGGTGCAGCGTTTCATCATGCTGCCGCCGGCGCAGCGCACGCTCTTTCTGGAGAAGCTCGCGAGCAAGGGCATGAGCCTGTCGCACCTGCCGATCCCGGCGGTGCGCCAGGCCTTCGAGCAGGTGCCGCTGTCCTATGCGCAGCAACGCCAGTGGTTCCTCTGGCAGCTCGACCCGCAAAGCACGGCCTACCACATCCCGGTGGCCCTGCGCATTCGCGGCGCCCTCGACCGGGTGGCGCTGCAACGTAGCCTGGATGCTTTGCTCGAACGCCACGAGAGCCTGCGCAGCGCGGTGCAGGACAACCCGCAGCAGCCGCGCCAGGTACTGGTGCCCGAGGCCCGGGTGCTGCTCGAACAGCACCCGGCGCAGCCGGCGCCGGGGGTAGGCGAGGCGGCATTGATCCAGGCCTTCGTGGTCGAGCAGAGCCAGCGCCTGTTCGACCTGGGCCGCGTGCCGTTGCTGCGGGTCAGCCTGCTGCAACTGGCCGAGCAGGACCAGGTGCTGGTGCTGACCCTGCATCACATCGTCGCCGATGGCTGGTCGATGCAGGTGCTGGTGGACGAACTGCTGCAGCTGTACGGCGCGTTCAGCCAGGGCCAGGTGGCGAACCTGCCGGCCCTGCCGATCCAGTACGCCGACTATGCGATCTGGCAGCGCCACTGGATGGAGGCCGGCGAGCGTGAGCGCCAGCTGGCGTACTGGCTGCAACAGCTGGGTGGCGAGCAGCCGGTGCTGGAGCTGCCGCTGGACCGGGCCCGCCCCGAGCAACCCAGCTTCCGTGGCGCGCGCTTGCAGCTGGAACTGCCGGCCGGGCTGGCCCAGGGCCTCAAGCAGCTGGCCCAGCAGCAACAGGTGACCCTGTTCGTGGCCCTGCTGGCCAGCTTCCAGGTGCTGTTGCAGCGCCACAGCGGGCAGCGCGACATCCGCGTCGGGGTGCCGGTGGCCAACCGCAACCGCGCCGAGACAGCCGGGCTGATCGGCTTCTTCGTCAATACCCAGGTGCTGGCCGCCCAGGTCGATGGCCAGGCGACCTTCAGCCAGCTGCTGCAGCAGGTCAAGGCCACCGCAGTGGGCGCCCAGGCGCACCAGGACCTGCCCTTCGAGCAGTTGGTCGAGGCCCTGCACCCAGAGCGCAGCCTGGGCGTGAACCCTCTGTTCCAGGTGCTGTTCAACCACCAGGGCAGCGCTGCCCGTGGCCAGCCGTCGAGCCTGCAACTGCCGGGCCTGAGCCTGGAACAGCTGGACTGGGACGACTGCACCGCGCAGTTCGACCTGACCCTGGACACTGGGGAGTGGGAGGAGGGCATCAGCGCCAGCTTCACCTACGCCACCGACCTGTTCGATGCCGCCACCGTCGAGCGCCTGGCGGCTCACTGGCTGAACCTGTTGCAGGCGGTGGTCGCCAACCCCGAGCAGCGCATTGCCGAACTGCCGATGCAGACCGCTGCCGAGCAGGCCGCCAGCCTGGCCGAATGGAACGCCGACAGCCGCGACTTCCCGGCCCAGGCTTGCCTGCACCAGCTGATCGAAACCCAGGCCGCCCGCGTGCCGGACGCCACTGCCGTGGTGTTCCAGGACCAGCGCCTGAGTTACGCCGAGCTCAACAGCCAGGCCAACCAGCTGGCTCACTATCTGATTGCCCAGGGCGCCGGCCCTGAGGTGCGCGTGGGCTTGGCGGTGGAGCGCGGCCTGCCGATGGTGGTGGCCATTGTGGCCATCCTCAAGGCCGGTGGCGCCTATGTGCCGCTGGACCCGATCTATCCGCAGGAACGCCTGGGCTTCATGGTCGAGGACAGCGGCATTGCCGTGCTGCTGACCCAGGCCTCGCTGCAGGAACGCTTCCCCGGCGTGCCGGCCTTGCTGCTGGACACCCCGCTGGATGGCTATCCGCAGCACAACCCCGAGCAGCACGTGGTGCCGGGCAACCTGGCCTACATCATCTACACCTCCGGCTCGACCGGTAAGCCCAAGGGCGCGCTGCTGGCCCACCACAATGTGGTGCGCCTGTTCGAAGCCACCGAAAGCTGGTTCGGCTTCGACCAGAGCGACGTGTGGAGCCTGTTCCACTCGTACGCCTTCGACTTCTCGGTCTGGGAAATCTTCGGTGCGCTGCTGTACGGCGGCAAGCTGGTGGTGGTGCCGCAGGACGTGGCCCGTTCGCCGGAAGACTTCCTGCGCCTGCTGGGCCGGGAAGGGGTGACGGTACTCAACCAGACCCCATCGGCGTTCAAGGCGCTGATGCACGAAGCGCTGTCGGCCGAAAACCCGCAACTGAGCCTGCGCCACGTGGTGTTCGGCGGCGAAGCGCTGGACGTGAAGAGCCTGCGCCCGTGGTTCGAACGCTTCGGCGACAACGCCCCGCGCCTGATCAACATGTACGGCATCACCGAGACCACGGTGCACGTAACTTACCGTCCGCTGAGCCTGGCGGATCTTGAACTGGAAGCGAGCAGCCCGATTGGCGCGCCGATTCCGGACCTGTCGTGGTACGTGCTGGACGCCGACCTGAACCTGGTGGCCAAGGGCTGCACCGGCGAGCTGTACGTCGGCCGTGCCGGCCTGGCCCGTGGCTACCTGAACCGTGGCGACCTGACCGCCACACGCTTCATCCCTGACCTGTTCGGCAACACTGGCGAGCGCCTGTACCGCACCGGCGACCTGGCGCGTTACCACGCCGACGGGGTGATCGAGTACATCGGCCGGATCGACCAGCAAGTGAAAATCCGCGGTTTCCGTATCGAGCTGGGCGAGATCGAAGCGCGCCTGCTGGAGCAGCCGGAAGTGGCCAGCGCCGTGGTGCTGGCGCACAACGGCCCGCTGGGCACGCAACTGGTGGGTTATGTCGTACCCAAAGGCGCTGTCGAAGACGGCCTGCGCGAGGTACTGCGCGCCCGCCTGAAAGAAACCCTGCCGGACTACATGGTCCCGGCACACCTGCTGCAGCTGGATGCACTGCCACTGACCGCCAACGGCAAGCTGGACCGCAAGGCACTGCCAGCGCCGGACGCCAGCCAGGCGCAACAGGCCTACGTGGCCCCGCGCAGCGAGCTGGAACAGCGCATCGCCGCCATCTGGCAGGACGTGCTGCAGGTCGAGCGGGTAGGGCTGGACGACGACTTCTTCGCCCTCGGCGGGCATTCGCTGCTGGCCACCCAGGTCATCACCCGGGTGCGCGAGCAATTGCAGCGCGAAGTGCCGCTCAAGACCCTGTTCCTCGACAGCGTGCTGGGCGCGTTCTGCGCCGGCGTCGAGGCCCAGCAGGCCGAAACCTGCGTGCACGATGAATTAGCTAAATCTTTGCAGGCCTTGAAACGTTTAACAGGAGAAGAGCTCGACAAGCTGATTACATAGGCAGGAGAACGGTGTGCAAGACCTGATTGGAGCGGTTGCCCAGCTATCGCCAAAAGAACGCAAGGCCTTGGCGATTCTGCTCAAGCAAAAAGGGATCAATCTTTTCGGTGTTGCACCGATTTTCAAACGCTCCGCGGACGAGCCGCAGCTGCTGTCCTATGCCCAGGAACGGCTGTGGTTCCTCTGGCAGCTCGAGCCGCAGAGCACCGCCTACCATATTCCGATGGTCCTCAAGCTGTCCGGCACCCTCGACCTGCCTGCCCTGCAGGCCAGTTTCGATGCGCTGGTGGCCCGCCACGAAGCCCTGCGTACCCGCTTCGCCCAGGACGGCGAGCAGGTGGTGCAGGTCATCGCGGCGGCTGCGCCGTTGTCGATCGAGCGCCAGGCGCTGCCGGCCGGTATCGCCGAGCAGGCGCTGCTGGAGCAGGTCGAGGCCGAGATCCAGCGCCCGTTCGACCTGGAGCAGGGCAACCTGCTGCGGGTCAAGCTGTTCAGCCTGGGCAGCGATGAGCAGGTGCTGGTGCTGACCCAGCACCATATCGTTTCCGACGGCTGGTCGATGCAGGTCATGGTCGACGAGCTGCTGGCGCTGTACGCCGGCGCGGTCGCCGGGCGGCCGGTCGAGCTGCCGCCCCTGGCCATCCAGTACCCCGATTACGCCCTGTGGCAGCGCCAGTGGATGGAGGCCGGCGAGCGCGAGCGCCAGTTGGCCTACTGGCGCACCCAGTTGGCCGGCGAGCAGCCGGTGCTGAGCCTGCCCCATGACCGCCTGCGCCCACAGCAGCAGAGCTACCGCGGAGCCACCCTCGACCTGCAACTGCCCGACGGGCTGGCCGCCCAGCTCGCCGGCCTGGCCCTGCGCCAGGGCGTGACCCTGTTCACCCTGTTGCTGGCGGCGTTCCAGGTGCTGTTGCAGCGGCACAGCGGCCAGGCCGACATCCGTGTCGGGGTGCCGATTGCCAACCGCAAGCGCAGCGAAACCGAGGCGCTGATCGGCTTCTTCGTCAACACCCAGATCCTGCGTGCCGAAGTCGATGGCCAGCAGCCGTTCGCCGCCTTCCTGCAGCAGCTCAAGCACACTGTGCTGCAGGCCCAGGAGCACCAGGACCTGCCGTTCGAGCAGCTGGTCGATGCCCTGCAGCCGGAGCGTAACCTCAGCCACAACCCACTGTTCCAGGTGCTGTTCAACCACCAGAGCGAGTCTGCCCAGGTGCTGGCGCCAACTCTGGCCGGCCTGCGCGTGGACACCCTGGCGCTGGGCAATGCCACCGCGCAGTTCGACCTGACGCTCAATACCGTGCAGTGCGAGGATCAGCTCGCAGCTAGCCTGACCTACGCCACCGACCTCTTCGATGCATCCACTGTCGAGCGCCTGGCCGCTCACTGGCTGAACCTGCTGCAGGCGGTGGTCGCCAACCCTGAGCAGCGTATTGCCGAACTGCCGATGCAGGCGCCGGCCGAGCAGGCCGCCAGCCTGGCCGAATGGAACGCTGACAGCCGCGACTTCCCAGCCCAGGCGTGCCTGCACCAACTGATCGAAGCCCAGGCCGCC
>NZ_JBOBDM010000086.1:0-16858 GCF_050586605.1 Pseudomonas sp. ES1
CTGATGGATTTTAGAGACCACCTACGACCGCTTCGGCAACCAGGCCAGCGAACGCCGCGGCCACGGCCAGCAGCTGGTCACCGATTACCAGTACGACAGCCAGCACCGCCTTGCCAGCGTCCAGCTGCCCGACGGCCGCCAAGCCCGCTACCGCTACGATACCTTCGGACGGCGCGTGTCCAAGGACGTCGACGGCACCGAAACCGCCTTCATCTGGCAAGGCGAGCGCCTGCTGGCCGAGCACTGCCAGGGTCGCTGGCGCAGCTACGTGTACGAACCCGGCAGCTTCCGCCCGATGGTGATGCTGCTACGCGACGGCGACACCCCCGCCGAGGCCCTGCACTACCACCTCGACCACCTTGGCACTCCCCAGGAGCTGACCGCCGTCAATGGCCGCATCCGCTGGTCGGCGCGCTACCGCGCCTACGGCCACGTGCTGCGGCTGGACGTGGACCAGGTCGACAATCCCCTGCGCTTCCAGGGGCAGTACTACGATGAAGAAACCGGGCTGCATTACAACCGGCACCGCTATTACAACCCGCAGACCGGGCGCTACCTGACGCCGGATCCGATTGGACTGGCGGGTGGGGTTAATGGGTATTTGTATGGTGTGAACCCGACGGGGTGGGTGGATCCGTTGGGGTTGGAGGCGTGTTGTCCGGAGGTATTCACCTATCGGGGAATGCCAGTTAACAAGGGGATAAAGCAACATATGGAGAGGTTTGACGGCTTTAGCCAGAAGCATGGAGTTAAAGGGGCGCATAGTCGAAGTGAATTTATGAGGGTGGTGGATGAAAGGCGGCTGCATATAATTTCGGAAGCTCCAGGTGATGTGGATGGGATTACTCAGGTTTTTTATGGGCGGGATTTACTGGGGCGGGACGGGACTGTGATTGGTGTAAAGAAATTTCAAAATCCGAAAACGGTTTATGATGAAGTTAAGCATCCTACGGATAGTTTGTATCTCAGCGGTCTCAGAGCGGCTTTGAGTAAATACGATGAAAAGGTTAAGCAGGGGAAACGTTCCTATAGCGCTTATCATGGTGGAATAAGATTTACTATTTATATGGATGAGAATACTAAGGTTATCACTAACTTTCATCCATCTATCGAAGGAGGCTAGTATGATTAACGCTAGTGATGAGAGGGTGATGAAAGCTTGTATGGATGTTTTTGAAGTGACGAGTAGCTTGGAGTGTCGGAGTTTTATAGGTGTTTTGCTCGATGGGCTTCTGGACTTAAAGTGTGTTGGGTTGGAAATGGCAGGTGTCTATCTTGGGTGTGATAGCGACCCCCTCAGTATTCCCGATTACCTGGATATTGAGGGTTTTGATATGTCGTTTGAGTATATGGATAGGTATGTTGTTTGCTCAATGGTTGAAGGTGCTAAATTCATAGAGGAGTGGTGTAGTGCTAATGTGGTCGCGGAAAAGGAGAGGGTGAGTAACTCTTGTGATAAGTTGGTGAGGCTTTACGGTGGTATGACGGTCCTTGTTAAGAATGAAATTCCAAAAGATTGCCTTTTGGGTGTTTTTCTTTGTTCTGGCTTTGGTGTGAATGGTTGTATTGAGGATCTGCTTGAGTCTCTCTTGAGTTTCAAGGGGGTAAGTATAGGTATGTCTGGGGTTTATCTGGGGTGTGATGAGGATCCGGAAAATATTCCAGCGCATTTGAGTGGAAAAGGGGTTGAGATGTCATTTGGTTATATGGATGAGTATATCGTTTGTTCCATGTCTGTTGGGGCTTTTTATATCCGTGATTGGTGTGAAAAAAACGTCCGATCTGAAGGTGTTGGGTCTGAAAGGGTAGCGATAATGGCTGCCTGTAATAGATTGGTGAAGCTCTATGAAAATTTTGATGATGTAAGGCATGATCTTTAGAAGGTTATGCGGTGTTTGCTCTGGTGTTCTAGTTGGAGAAGTTGTCAATTTTTGTCAGGTCGTGAGGCGGTAGAGGGTTGAGTGTGCTAAATAAGGTTGAAAGTGAAATAATGAGTGCCTGCCTGCATGATTTCAATTTGTGTAAAGCTTGGGGCGTGAAAGTTTTATTGGTGTTTTGCTTGAGCGGCTGTTAAATCTTGAAGGCATTGGTACAGAAATGTCGGGGGTCTTTCTAGGGTGTGATAGTGACCCGCGCAGCATTCCAGATTTTTGAATGCTGATGGATTTTGTATGTCGCTTGAGTATGTGGAGGAGTATGTTGTTTGCTCTATGCGTGATGGTGCGAAGTATATAGAGGAGTGATGTGATAAAAATGTAGTCTTTGAAAGATATAGGTTGGATGAAGGGGGTAATCATTTTCTGCATGAAGAAGCCGCCGTAAACGGGCGCGCGTGGGTGGTGTGAGAGGCCACATACTTGTGCAGAGAGTCCATGTGAGTAGGGGTAAAATATCCACTGAGAAGGGACGGTGATGTGGAGTATTTAAAGATTGAAATTGAAGAAGAAATTAAGGCTAATTCGATTAAGGCTGAGCGGGTTGAAGAGATGGAGTTGCGAGGCTTGCTAGATTATTTAGATTTGAATTTTTATGGTGGTTGCGGAAATCTTGATTCGTTTTATATGCAGAGGGCTTGTAGGTATTATGACGAAAATTTCTGGAGAGGCATATCCAAGCATCATGTGGAGTTTGTGTACTTGTTGGTAGTGGATGAAAAGTGGCATGCCTGGAAGTTTGAGGGTAAGGAGGGGTTACAGCTTTTGATAAACGAAACTACGGCGTTTAGATTTTGGCTGCTTGATGCTGCAAGACGCGTGTTGGTCTATTTCGGGGATAGTGATTGCGTGCATTGGTCGCGAATCGAGTGATTGTGTTGGAGGAGGGGCGTGTTGACCGAGATATGAAGGGTTTGGGAGATGATCCAGGGCTTGCAGCAAGTCAGCTTGGCCCGAAAGTCCCGCACATTGGTTACCAGACTGCTGGGAAGCGCAGGCGTGCCGGGTCATTAAGTGGGCATATTCTCGTTCAACGAGTACATGTTGCAAGAGGCAGAGCGTCAGAGGGGTAGTAGGTTGTATGGAGTATTTGAAGTTGGAAATTGAAGAGGAGATAGCTCTGCATTCGCTAAATGTGGAGCGGATAGAAGGTGAGCATTTGAAAGGGCTTATGGATTATTTGAGTCATAATTTTTATGGTAGTGGTGCTTGTTTTGAGTTCGCTTACAGGCAGAGGCCGATGGTTCGCTATGATAAAAATTTCTGGAGCAAGATATCAAGGCAGTCGGATAACTTTGTTTATCTGTTTGTTCGAGATAGTGATTGGCATGCTTGGAGGTTCGAAAGCAAAGAGGATCTACAGCTGCTTATAGCGGAAACAACGAGGTATGTTTTTTGGTTGCTAGATTCTGCCAAGAAGGTTTTAGTGTTTTTTGGAGATAGCGATGAAGTGGTCTGGTCGCATGTAGAGTAAGCTTACGTGGTGTTTGAGTGTTGTGGTGGGCGTGTACTATTTGATGGGTGCGTTTGGTTTGTTGCTGTCGCGAGAAAATACTACGCTATTGAAGCGGAGTAGTGTTAGTTCGGTTGGCCTCTGTTGTCGTGAGGTTTCGGAAGTCATGGGTGGCTTGCGAGATGCGGAAGGGACGTAAGCGAGATATGAGCTATTTGCAGAAAGAGATTGAAGAGGAATTGTTGAATAATTCCATTGAGGTTGTTCGCGTGCTTGGTGCGGAGCTCGATGAGTTTCTGAACTACGTAGAAATTTTTTATGAATCGGGTGGTGGGTTGGATCCTCGTTATATTAGGGAAGCTAGTAGTTGTTATGATGCTGATTTTTGGAGGAAGGTAGTTTGCCAGGAAGAGAGTTTTGTCTATTTGATGGTGGTGGATAATGAGTGGCATGTTTGGCAATTTCAGTCGCCAAAGGATTTGCAGTTGTTGCTGCATGAGACCACTGGGTTTATATACTGGCTGATTGACTCGGCAAAGAAAGTGTTGGTGTTTTGTGGTGATAGTGATGAAGTGGTCTGGTCGCGGGTAGAGTGATGGGGTGCCACGATTTTTATTGACTGCAAAAGGCTGGTGCTGCGTTGCCAGCTCACTCGGACCTAAATGCCTCGAGAATTGTACGTGGTCCTCTCCGGTTACCGCGAGTTCATCCTGGCCACGCCACCCTTGTAGCGGGCAGCGTAGTGCTGCGGGGTTACCCCGTGCACGCGACGGAAGGCACCGATGAAGTGGCTCTGGTCATAAAAGCCCAGGCCGAGCGCCACGTCCTGCGGGTGCTGGCCTGCGCGCAGGCGGCGCCGCGCTTCGATCAGGCGCAGCTGCATGTGGTACTGCAGCGGCCCAAGGCCGGTGGCTTTCTTGAAGCAGCGCGCGTAGTGGTATTTGCTGAGCCCGGCCAGCTGCGCCAGTTGCTCAAGCTCCAGGCGGCTGTCGAGGCTCGCGTGCATCGCGGCCAGGCTGCGGCTGACAGCGAGCGACTGCTCGCCGGGCGTAACCGTGGGTTGTTCGAGCAATTGCGCCACCAGCAACAGCAATGCCTGCTCGCGCTCGCCAGCGTCGGCCCGGGCCAGGTCGAGCAGGGCTGTAAACAGGCCGGGGTGCTCGAGGATGCCCTGCTCGAACGCCGGGGGCTGGTCGGTCGAGCGCAGATTATTGTCACCGATCACCTGGCGCAGGGTGTCGGTCGCCAGGTGCAGGCTGATGTATTCAACGCCGTCCGGGCCGAAGGTCGAAGCCTGCACGGCCAATGGGTTGTACAAGGTTACGCGGCGGGCGGGTACAGCCAGCTCGCGACCGTCCAGCCATATCTGTTCGGCACCTCGCAAATTGGCACCCAGCACGTATTCGTCGTGGGTATGGCGAGCAAAACTGGCACTGCCCTGCGCGTGCACCCACGACAACTCCAGCTGTGCGCAGGCGAGCAGGGGTTGGCTGGTCAACGGCATGGGGGCGCTTCCCTCTGGCGGATCTGGGCTACGCTATCGAACCAGCATGGCCCGGTGCAATGGCCGCCACGTCAATTCAGCGAGACCAATGATGATGAGCCCGATCCCCGTTCGCTACGAAGATGGCCGGGCGCTGACCCTCGTCGGCTTCGCCGAGCGTTTCAGCATGGCCGATCTCAGTGGGCTGCCGCGCCTGTGGCAGCGCTTCGGGCCGCATATCGGGCATGTGCCCGGCGCCCATGGCCATGACAGTTATGGTGTGTGCTACAACCCCGACGGCCAGGGTGGCTTCGACTATCTGGCCGGCGTCGAGGTTGCTGCGACTGCCGAGTTGCCCGCCGGCTTCACTCACCTGACGCTCTCGCCGCAGCATTACGCAGTGTTCGAACACCACGGCAGCCTGCAGGGTATCAAGGCGACCTTCGACGGCATTTTCCAGCAGTGGCTGCCTGCCTCCGGCGAGCGCTCGGCCAATGCCGCAGTGTTCGAGCGTTACCCGGCCGGGTTCGACCCTGCCGACCCGCAGGCCGTCATGGAAATCTGGATTCCGCTCGAGCGCCGCTGAGGCGACGGGAAATTCTCCCAGGCACTGTCGATTTGCCCGATCCCCGTTCGACCAAAGGTGAACGCAATATCAACGCCGTCGCCCCAACGTCCGGAGGACACATCGATGAACAGCGCAGCCGAACAAGAAATCCGCCAACTGATCGAGCACTGGATCCAGGTCGTGCGTGATCGCGATGTCGACAAGATAGTCGCCCCCTACGCCGACGACATCCTCGCCTTCGATGCGATCCAGGCCCTGCAGTTCAAGGGCAAGGCCGCCTACCGCGCGCACTGGGAAATGTGCATGGGTTTTTGCACCGGCCCCATGGTATTCGAAGTGGCGCAACTGACCGTGCATGCCGACGGCGACCTGGGCCTGGCCCACTGGCTCAACCGCTGCGGGCCCTCTGACGATGAAAGCCAGTGCGGTTTCATGCGGGTCACGGTGGCGTACCGGCGTCAGGCGGGTCAATGGCAGGTCATCCATGAGCACTGGTCGGCACCCTTCGACATGGAAACGCAAAAAGCCCTGTTCGACCTCAAGCCCTGAAGCCTGTCGACCGCCCATCGCCACCTCACGCTGGAGACGATCATGAAATACCTGTGCCTGGTCTACTGTGATGAAGGGCTGTTGCACAGCCTGCCCGACAGCCCCGAAGACGCCGAATGCATGGCCTACGCCCAGTCCATCCAGGGCTCCGGGCGCATGCTCGCCGCCGAGGCGCTGAAGCCTGTGCAGACGGCGACCACGGTACGCGTGCGCGGTGGGCACATGAGCCTCACCGACGGCCCGTTCGCCGAAACCAAGGAGCAGCTGGCGGGCTTCTACCTGGTCGATGCCCGCGACCTCAACGAGGCGCTGAACATCGCCAAGGGCATCCCGGCTGCACGGGTTGGCAGTGTTGAAGTGCGGCCCGTACGCGAACTGCAACCCTGAAGGAGAACAACCAGCATGACACTGGTGCAACCGCTACAGGCCCCGCACGAGCTGTCCATCAGCCGCCTGATCGATGCCCCGCCGGCCAAGGTGTTCCGGGCCTGGACCGAACCCCAATGGCTGATGCAGTGGTGGGGGCCGCACGGCATGACCACCCCGGAATGCGAGATGCAACTGTGGACGGGTGGGCTGTTCCGCACCTTGATGCGTGCGCCTGACGGCAGCGAATACCCGCATCAGGGCGTGTTCCTGGAAATCCACCCACCGCACCGGCTGGTCTTCACCGACGCTTTCCGCCCAGGGTGGGTGCCGTCGGAGAAGGCCTTCATGACCGCCGTGGTCACCTTCGACGAAGAGCATGGCAAGACCCGCTATACCGCGCGTGCCTGGCACTGGAGTGCCGCCGACTGCCTTGCCCATGAAGAAATGGGCTTTCATCAGGGCTGGGGAGAAAGCCTGGACCGCCTGGTGGAGGTAGTGACCCAGCGGATGCCGGACTGATGCAAGCGCCGGCGCAGGTACGCGAGGAGGTCGAGGCGGTCTATCGCCGCGACTCGCGGCGCATCCTGGCTACCCTGATCCGCTTGCTGGGGGATTTCGACCTGGCCGAGGAGGCCATGCACGATGCCTTCTTCATTGCCGTCGAGCGTTGGCAGCGCGACGGCATCCCCGACAATCCGCGGGCCTGGCTGGTCTCGACCGGGCGTTTCAAGGCTATCGACGCCTTGCGCCGGCGTGCCCGTTTCGACCGTTCCCAGGCCGAGCTGATCATGCTGCTCGAAGGCGAGGCGCACGATCCCGGCGATGAGGAGCTGCTGGCCGACGATCGTCTGCGTCTGATCTTCACCTGCTGCCACCCGTCGCTGGCCTTCGATGCCCAGGTGGCGCTGACCCTGCGCGAGGTGTGCGACCTCACCACCGAGCAGATCGCCCGTGCCTTCCTGCAGAGCCCGACGACCATCGCCCAGCGTATTGTGCGCGCCAAGGCGAAAATCCGTGATGCCAGGATCCCCTACCAGGTGCCCGCCATGAACGAGTTGCCCGAGCGTCTGGAAAGCGTGTTGCGGGTGATCTACCTGGTGTTCAACGAAGGCTATTCGGCTTCGACGGGCGAAGACGTGGTGACCCAGGCGTTGACCGATGAGGCTATTCGCCTGGGCCGCCTGGTTGGGCAGTTGCTGCCGGATGCCGAGGTGCTCGGCCTGTTGGCGTTGATGCTGCTGCAGGCCTCGCGGCAAAGAGCGCGCAGCGATGCCGAAGGCGAACTGGTGGTGCTCGATGAGCAGGACCGCAGCCTGTGGGATCGCGCGCAGATCGAGGAAGGTTGTCAGTTGGTGCAGCGGGCATTGCGCAGCCGCGCGTTCGGGCCCTACAGCCTGCAGGCGGCGATTGCCGCAGTCCATGCCGAGGCACCCAGCGCCGCAGCCACGGACTGGGATGAGGTGGTCGGGTTGTATGAGGTGCTGCAACGGCATTGGCCGTCACCGGTGGTCGAGCTGAACCATGCGGCGGCGCTGGCTCGTCGGGATGGTGCGCAGGTGGGACTGCAGGCCGTGGAGGCCATACTTGGGCGGGGCGAGCTGGGTGATTATCACCTGGCCCATGCCGCGCGGGCCGAGCTGCATCGGCAGCTGGGCAACATCGAACAGGCCCGCAGTGCCTGGCAGCAGGCATTGGCGCTGACCCGGCAGGGGCCGGAACGGCGGCATATCGAGCGACGCCTGCGCGAGCTGGGCTAGGCACAACCCTCGCAAGCCCGTGCTCTGTGGGGCAACTGCCTGGTGTCACTCGCACTGGCCTCATCGCCGGCAAGCCGGCTCCCACAGGGATCGCGCTAGCTTTAGCAGTGGAGTAAGACAGTTGCTCCTACAAAGACAGTTGCTCTCACATGAGCGTGGCACGATCCATGTGGGAGCTGGCTTGCCAGCGAAAGGGGCCTGCAAGGCCCCCTAAAAACAGTGATCAGCTGGCGACGAAATTCGGCGGGCTCACCAGTTCGACGGTCTGCAGCTTGCGCGGCGCCAGGATCTCGGCCTCACCGGCGACCACCAGCTCGTCGTTCTGGTTGTACACGTTGGTGGCGATGCGCACCTTGAACTTGGGCAGCTTCTCGAGCACTTCCAGGCGCACGGTCAGGGTGTCGCCGATCTTTACCGGCTTCTGGAAGCTCATCTGCTGACCCAGGTAGATAGTGCCGGGGCCAGGCAGGGTGCAGGCCACCGCGGCGCTGATCAGCGCACCGCTGAACATGCCGTGGGCGATGCGTTCGCGGAACATGCTCTTGGCGGCGAACTCGGCGTCGAGGTGCACCGGGTTGTGGTCACCGGACATCGCGGCGAACAGCTGGATGTCGCGTTCTTCCACGGACTTCTTGTACTCAGCTTTCTGGCCGACTTCGAGGGCTTCGTAAGGCGTGTTGCTGACCTGGGTCATCGGGGCTTCCTTGTGGGGCGGGCGAGGCTGCCTATCATTCACTGCGGGCAGGGCGGCCAAGGGCCAGCGCCTGCTCCAGCCAGCCGATGATATCGGCGCAGACCTCGTCGCGATGGGTTTCGTTGAGCACTTCGTGCCGTGCGCCAGGATAGACGCGCAACTGCACGTGGCGGTTGCCGGTCGCGCGCAGGGCGTCGGCCAGAACCGTGAGACGCTTGCCGGCACTCACCGGATCACATTCACCGCCAATGACCAGCACTGGCAGGTTCGGATCGATCTGCGCGAGGTGCTTGGCCTGGCTGATCTGCGCCAGGCCCTGCAGCAGGTCGAGCCACAGTTGGTTGCTGCAGCGAAAGCCGCACAGCGGGTCGGCGATGTACTTGTCCACCTCGTCCGGGTCGCGGCTGAGCCAGTCGAAGGCAGTTCGGTTGGGCTTGAACGCCTTGTTGAACGCACCGAACGACAGCCAGTCGATCAACGCGCTCTTGCCCAGCGGCCCCTGGCGCCAGGCTTCGAGCCGAGCGATCAGGCGCGCGCTGCGGTACAGCGCTGCAGGCTGGAAGTTCGAGCCGCTGAGGATCGCCCCCTGCAGGCTGGCGCTGTGGTGCAGCAGGTAGGCCTGGGCGATATAGCTGCCCATGCTGTGGCCGAACAGGAACAGCGGTGTGCCGGGAAACTGCTGGCCGATGTGCTGGGCCAGCAAGCCCAGGTCGTTGACCACGGCATTCCAGCCATTGTGGCTGGCGAACAGGCCGAGGTGGCCCAGTTCGGCGGTGCGCCCGTGGCCACGCAGGTCGGGCGCGAACAGGGCGTAACCGGCGTCATTCAGGGCATGCCCCAGGCGCTGGTAGCGCCCGGCATGCTCGGCCATGCCATGGGCCAGCAACACCACGGCCTTGACCGGCGTGGCCGGCAGCCATTGGTGCACGTACAGGCTGCAATGCTCGCTGGCGGGCAGCCAGAAGGCGTCATGGGGCATGGCGGGTCCTTGCGCACGGAGTTCGAGGAACAGTGTATGCGCAAAGGCCACAATTGCAGGAAGGGCATAAATAAGATTCACAATGTTAATGGCAGCACTTGGCGTATTTGCCACCTTGGGCCGAACTGCTAACGTCGGCAGAACGCCTTTTTGCCACCTGGCATCAAGGTCAGGGAAGGTCCCGGCAGAGGAACAACAATAAATGCAAGCCGATTTCTGGAACGACAAGCGCCCGGCGGGCGTGCCTTCCACACTGGATTTGACGGCCTATGCGTCCGTCGTCGATGTTTTCGAGCGCTCCTGCAAGCGCTTCGCCGACCGCCCGGCATTCAGCAACCTGGGCGTGACCCTCAGCTATGCCGAGCTCGAACGCCACTCCGCGGCCTTCGCCGCTTGGCTGCAGCAGCATACCGACCTGGTACCGGGCGACCGCATCGCGGTGCAGATGCCCAACGTGCTGCAGTACCCCATCGCCGTGTTCGGCGCCCTGCGTGCCGGGCTGGTGGTGGTCAACACCAACCCGCTGTACACCGCACGCGAGATGCGCCACCAGTTCAAGGACTCCGGGGCCCGCGCGCTGGTCTACCTGAACATGTTCGGCAGCCGCGTGCAGGAGGTGTTGCCCGACACCGGCATCGAGTACCTGATCGAGGCGAAGATGGGCGACCTGCTGCCCGCCGCCAAGGGCTGGTTGATCAATACCGTGGTCGACAAACTGAAGAAGATGGTGCCCGCCTACCAGTTGCCCCAGGCCGTGTCGTTCAAGCAGGTGTTGCGCCTGGGGCGTGGGCTGACCCACAAAGCGGTGCCGCAAGTGCACGACGATATCGCCGTGCTGCAGTACACCGGCGGCACTACCGGCCTGGCCAAGGGCGCGATGCTCAGCCACGGCAACCTGGTGGCCAACATGCTGCAGGTATTGGCTTGCTTCGCCCAGCATGGCCCCGACGGCCAGCCGCTGATCAAGGAAGGCCAGGAGGTCATGATTGCGCCGCTGCCGCTGTATCACATCTATGCATTCACCGCGAACTGCATGTGCATGATGGTCACCGGCAACCACAACGTGCTGATCACCAACCCCCGCGACATATCGGGCTTCATCAAGGAGCTGGGCAAGTGGCGGTTCTCGGGGCTGCTGGGGCTGAACACACTGTTCGTCGCCTTGATGGACCACCCCGGCTTCAAATCCCTGGATTTTTCCGCGCTCAAGGTCACCAACTCCGGCGGTACGGCGCTGGTCAAGGCCACCGCCGAGCGCTGGGAAGCCCTGACCGGCTGTCGCATCGTCGAAGGCTACGGCCTGACCGAGACGTCCCCGGTGGCCAGTACCAACCCTTACGGCCAACTGGCGCGGTTGGGGACGGTGGGCATCCCGGTGGTCGGTACGGCATTCAAGGTGATAGACGACGAGGGTAACGAGCAGCCGCTGGGTGAGCGCGGCGAGCTGTGCATCAAGGGGCCGCAGGTGATGAAGGGCTACTGGCAGCAACCGCAAGCCACGGCCCAGGCGCTGGATGCCGAAGGCTGGTTCAAGACCGGCGACATTGCGATCATCGACCCGGACGGCTTCACCCGCATCGTCGACCGCAAGAAGGACATGATCATCGTCTCGGGTTTCAACGTGTACCCCAACGAAATCGAGGACGTGGTGATGAACCACCCGCAGGTGGCCAGCTGTGCGGCCATCGGTGTACCGGACGAACGTTCCGGCGAGGCGGTCAAGCTGTTCGTGGTGCCGCGCGCGGGGGGGCTGAGCGTTGACGAGCTCAAGGCTTACTGCAAGGCCAACTTCACCGGCTACAAGGTGCCCAAGCACATCGTCCTTCGTGATTCGTTGCCGATGACACCGGTGGGCAAGATCTTGCGTCGGGAGCTGCGCGATATCGCCTGAGGCTTTGCAGGTCCTGTGGGAGCGGGTTTACCCGCGAACGCGTAGGCGGGGCCACTGCCAAGTTCGCGGGTGAACCCGCTCCCATAGCAGTAATGGCTCTATTTCGGCATTTTCAGCCGATATTGCGACACTTTGGCTAAATACTCTAAAAATGACTTGTACATTTCTTTGAGTCATTTTTGTGACCGGGAGGCCTGTTTCGGCCTCTAGGCGACCCCTGGTAAAGCTGTTACTCTCGGCGCGCTTTCCCAGGATCCGGTTTGCAATGAGCCGGCTTCGCATATCAATAATAAGCGCATCGACGCGTACCGAATTCGCTGTTGCTGAAGGAGCGGGCTTCCATGATCGAACATTTTTGGAAGGATAAGTACCCAGCCGGGGTCACGGCGGACATCAATCCTGACGAATTCCCCAATATCCAGGCGGTTCTCAAGCAATCCTGCCAACGCTTTGCCGACAAACCTGCCTTTAGCAACCTGGGCAAGACCATCACCTACGGCGAACTGTATGCGCTGTCCGGCGCCTTTGCCGCCTGGCTGCAGCAGCATACCGACCTGAAGCCGGGCGATCGCATAGCCGTCCAGTTGCCCAACGTCCTGCAATACCCTGTCGCCGTGTTCGGCGCCATGCGTGCCGGGCTGATCGTGGTCAACACCAACCCGCTGTACACCGCGCGGGAGCTGGAGCACCAGTTCAACGATTCCGGCGCCAAGGCGCTGGTGTGCCTGGCCAACATGGCGCACCTGGCCGAGAAGGTCGTGCCGAAGACCCAGGTCAAGCACGTCATTGTCACCGAAGTGGCCGACCTGTTGCCACCGCTCAAGCGCTTGCTGGTCAACAGCGTCATCAAGTACGTGAAGAAAATGGTGCCGGCCTACAACCTGCCCAAGGCCGTGCGCTTCAACGATGCGCTGGCCCTGGGCAAGGGCGGCGCGGTGACCGAGGCCAACCCGCAGGCCAACGATGTGGCAGTGCTGCAGTACACCGGCGGCACCACCGGCGTGGCCAAGGGCGCGATGCTCACCCACCGCAACCTGGTCGCCAACATGCTGCAGTGTCGCGCGCTGATGGGCTCGAACCTGCACGAAGGCTGCGAGATCCTCATCACCCCGCTGCCGCTGTACCACATCTACGCCTTCACCTTCCATTGCATGGCCATGATGCTGATCGGTAACCACAACATACTCATCAGCAACCCGCGCGACCTGCCGGCCATGGTCAAGGAGCTGGGCAAGTGGAAGTTCAGCGGCTTCGTCGGCCTGAACACCTTGTTCGTCGCCCTGTGCAACAACGAAACCTTCCGCAACCTGGATTTCTCGGGGCTGAAAATCACCTTGTCCGGTGGCATGGCGCTGCAGCAGAGCGTGGCCGAGCGCTGGAGGACGGTGACCGGCTGCGCCATCTGTGAAGGTTACGGCATGACCGAGACCAGCCCGGTGGCGACGGTCAACCCGTCCGAGGCCAACCAGGTCGGCACCATCGGCATCCCGGTACCCTCGACCCTGTGCAAGGTCATCGACGACAACGGTCAGGAACTGCCGCTGGGCGAAGTAGGCGAACTGTGCATCAAGGGCCCGCAGGTGATGAAGGGCTACTGGCAGCGTGAAGAGGCCACCGCCGAGATCCTCGACAGCAATGGCTGGCTGAAGACCGGCGACATCGCCGTGATCCAGCCGGACGGCTACATGCGCATCGTCGACCGCAAGAAGGACATGATCCTGGTCTCGGGTTTCAACGTGTACCCCAACGAGCTCGAAGACGTGCTCGCCGCCTTGCCGGGTGTGCTGCAGTGCGCTGCCATCGGCGTGCCGGACGAAAAATCCGGCGAGGTGATCAAGGTGTTCATCGTGGTCAAGCCAGGCATGACCGTCACCAAGGAGCAGGTGTTGGAGCACATGCGCGCCAACGTCACCGGCTACAAGGTGCCGCGCTACATCGAGTTCCGCGATGCACTGCCGACCACCAACGTCGGCAAGATCCTGCGCCGCGAGCTGCGTGATGAAGAGCTGAAGAAGCAGGGCCTGAAGAAGATCGCCTGATAGCCTTCACCGGCCTCTTCGCGGGTAAACCCGCTCCCACAGGAGTCGCGCCGTTTTCAGAAGCGGCGATGAACCTGTGGGAGCGGGTTTACCCGCGAATGGGCCAGTGAAAATCAGCGCAGCTTTTCAAGCATCTGGTAGTACCACATCCCCGCCGCCAACAGCGGATTCCCCAGCAGATCCCCCATCGGCACCTTGATGTGCTTGCACGCCGCAAAGGTGTCGAATTTCTCCAGCGTCCCGGTCAATGCCTCGGCCATGATCTCGCCCATGATGTGGCTGGTGGCGATGCCATGCCCGGAATAACCCTGGCAGTACCACACGTTGTCCGACAGCTTGCCCAGCTGCGGGATGCGGTTGACCACGATGCCCATGGCGCAGCTCCACTGGAACTCGATCGGCACGCCCTTGAGCGCCGGGAAGGTGCGTTCGATGCACGGGCGCAGTTCGGCTTCGATATCCCGCGAATCACGCCCGGAATAGTTGGCGCCACCGCCGAACAGCAGGCGCTTGTCGGCGGTCAGGCGGTAGTAGTCGAGGACGAAGCGGCAGTCGTATACCGCCAGGTCCTGGGGGTTGATCTGCGCGGCCAGTTCGCCCAGTGGCGCGGTGGTGACGATGCCGCCCATGGCCGGGAAGATCTTGCCCTTGAGCTGGCGCTTTTCCAGCTTGTGGTAGACATCGCCGGCCAGCATCACCTGCCGCGCTTCGATCCGGCCGTGGGCGGTGACCACCGCCGGGCGTGGCCCGTGGATGATGTCCAGGACCTCGGAGTTTTCGAAGATCAGTGCGCCCAGGCTGTGGGCCGCGCGGGCCTCGCCCAGGCACAGGTTGAGCGGGTGCAGGTGCAGGTTGCGGCGGTTCTTCAGTGCGCCGATGTACAGCGGGCTTTGCAGGTGCTCGGCCATGGCGGCGCGGTCGAGCAATTGCACCTGGTCGCCCATGCCGCGGCGCTGGGCCTCGGCCTCGAAGGCGCGCAGTTCGTGCAGGTGCGAGGGTTTCATCGCCGCATGCAGGTGGCCGCGCTTGAGGTCGCAGGCGATGCCATAGCGCTCCACCCGCTGCTCGATGATCTGGTGCCCGCGCCAGCGCAGGTGCCAGATGAAGTCATCCACCTCGGCACCGAGCCGTTCACGCATCTGCGTGCGCATGGCCTCGTCGCCCGACAGGCTGCCGGTCACCTGCCCGCCGTTACGCCCGCTGGCGCCCCAGCCAATGCGGTTGGTCTCGACGATGGCGACCTTCAGGCCGCGCTCGGCCAGTTCCACTGCGGTGGCCACGCCGGTGAAACCGCCGCCGATGATCGCCACGTCGACCTGCACCGTGCCCTTGAGGGTGGGGTATTCGCTGTGGTCGTTGAGGCTGGCGCTGTAATAGGACGGCGCGCGCTGGGCCGGCCCCTTGTTCACTGCTGCGTTCATGAGTGTTCCTTGTTGTAATTCGTCTGTCAGGCCTGGTGCAGGTACCAGCGCCAGTCCTGCTCGCCCACTTCGGCCATGAACTGGCGGTACTCGGCGCGCTTGACCTTCAGGTACACACCCAGGAAGGCCTCGCCGAAGGCTTCCCGGGCCCACGCCGAACGTTCCAGGGCATCAAGGGTGGTGAGCCAGTCGGTGGGCAGGTGCTCGGTGGCCTGGGCATAGCCGTTGCCTTGCACCGGTGCGCCCGGGTCTAGCTGCTCGCGAATGCCTTGGTGGCTGGCGGCCAGAATCGCTGCGGCGGCCAGGTAGGGGTTGGCGTCGGCGCCACAGATGCGGTGCTCCACATGCCGGCTGTTGGCCGGCCCGCCCGGCACGCGCAGGCTGACGGTGCGGTTGTCGACGCCCCAGGTCGGCGCCAGCGGCGCATAGCTGTTGGCCTGGAAGCGGCGGTACGAGTTGGCGTTGGGGCAGAACAGCAGCAGCGATTCGCGCAGGTGGCGCAGCATGCCGGCGACCGCCTGGCGCAGCAGCGGGGTGCCGGCCTTGTCCTCGCTGGCGAACAGGTTGTTGCCGTCGGCATCGGCCAGGCTCAGGTGCATGTGCATGCCGGTGCCGGCCAGCTGGGCGAACGGCTTGGCCATGAAGCAGGCCTGCATGCCGTGGGCGTGGGCGACGCCTTTGACCAGGCGTTTATAGCGCACGGCCTGATCCATCGCCTCCAGCGCATCGCCATGCTCCAGGGTGATTTCGACTTGGCCCGGGGCATATTCGGAGATCGCCGTGCGTGCCGGGATGCCCTGGGCCTTGCAGGCGGCATAGAGGTCGGCGAGGAAAGGTTCGATCTGTTCCAGTTCGCGCAGGCCATAGACCTGTGTAGTGCGCGGTCGGCCGCCATCGTTGTCCAGCGCCGGTTGCGGGCGGCCCTGGGCATCGCGCTGCTGGTCGAGCAGGTAGAACTCCAGCTCGCAGGCCATCACCGGGTAGTAACCGTCGGCCTTGAGCGCATCGATGGTGCGCAGCAGTATGTGGCGCGGGTCGGCGATGCTGGCTGGCATGCCTTCGCTGGGATGCATGCTGACCTGCACCGCCGCGGTCGGCACCCGGCGCCAGGGCAGGCGCACCAGGCTGCCTTGCAGCGGGTAGGCGCGGCAATCGATGTCGCCGACATCCCAGACCAGGCCGGAGTTTTCCACGTCGTCGCCGTTGAGGGTAAGGCCGAGGATGGTGCTCGGCAGCGGGCGGCCGGTTTCGAACACCGCCAGCAGTTCATCGCGGTGCAGCAGCTTGCCGCGTGGCACGCCGTTGGCGTCGAGGATGAACAGTTCGATCAGGTCGATATCGGGGTTGTCGGCCAGGAAGCGCCTGGCTTGCTCTGCGGGTGCAAAGTGCATGGTGGAATTCGCTCGCGCCCACGGGCGCACAGGACCGCCGTTGAGGTTCGGTCGGTCGTACTGAAAAGGTCGGCAGTGATGCCGCAACGGGTCAGTGAGTGGCGAGCGAGGTGTCTGGTGGGCGCGCGTGACGGCAGTGCCACAGGGCCCAGAAGGCGAGGATGACATGCACCAGCGGATTCTCGCCGGCACGGGCCCTGGCCTTCGGCAGCGAAGGGCGAGGCAGCGGGCGGGCGATGAGCGGGTCGGGGAGCATGCCTTGGATACTCACATGGTGCGTAAGGTTGATTAAAGCAGTGAATGGCGACGTTCATTCCGCGTTCGGCTAAA
>NZ_JBOBDM010000087.1:0-16728 GCF_050586605.1 Pseudomonas sp. ES1
TTTTCATTTCAGTGCACGGTACTGGCCTGGATCGCCGTCAACGCGATGGTGTGCACGATGTCATCCACCTGGGCCCCGCGCGGCAGGTCGTTGACCGGCTTGCGCAGCCCTTGCAGCATTGGCCCGAGGCTCACGCAGTCGGCACTGCGCTGCACCGCTTTATGGGTGGTGTTGCCGGTGTTCAGGTCGGGGAACACGAACACCGTGGCGCGTCCGGCCACCGGGCTTGCCGGTGCCAACTGGCGGGCGATTTCGGGGTTGGCGGCGGCGTCATACTGCAACGGGCCGTCGATCAGCAGGTCGTGCTCGGCCTGCTGCGCCAGCCGCGTGGCCTCGCGAACTTTTTCCACTTCCTCGTCACTGGCGGCCGAGTCGCTGGAGTAGCTGAGCATCGCCACCCGTGGCGCGATACCGAACGACTCGGCAGACTCGGCGCTCTGCCGGGCAATTTCGGCCAGTTCGGCGGCGCTGGGGTGCGGATTCATCACGCAGTCGCCATACACCAGCACCTGGTCCGGGAACAGCATGAAGAACACCGACGACACCAGGCTTGCACCCGGCGCGGTCTTGATCAGCTGCAAGGCCGGGCGGATGGTGTTGGCGGTCGAATGCACCAGGCCCGAGACCAGGCCGTCGACCTCACCCAGGGCCAGCATCATGGTCGCGATCACCACCGGGTCTTCCAGCTGCTGCTCGGCCATCGGCGCGTTGAGGTTCTTGCTCTTGCGCAAATCGACCATCGGTTCGACGTAGCGGGCACGGATCAGGTCGGGGTCGAGCACTTCCAGATCGGGCGGCAGGCTGATGCCCTGGGCACGTGCTACGGCTTGTACCGCTTCGGGCTTGGCCAGCAGCACGCAGCGGGCAATACCGCGCGCCTGGCACAGGGCGGCGGCCTGCACCAGCAAGGGCTCGGCGCCTTCGGGCAGGACGATGCGCTTGTTGGCCTGCTGGGCACGCTGAATCAGTTGGTAGCGGAACACCGCCGGCGACAGGCGCAGCTCGCGCGGCGTGCCGCAGCGCTGGTGCAGCCAGGCGGCATCGAGCTGGCTGGCGACGAAGTCGGTGATGAACTCGGCGCGCTCGCGGTCGTCCACCGGGATCTCGCGGTTCAGCGAGTTGAGCTGATTGGCGGTGTCATAGGAGCCCGTGCTGACCGACAGGATCGGCAGGCCGGCCTGCAGTGCCCCGCGGCACAGCTCCAGGATGCGTGGGTCGGGCTTGCTGTCGCTGGTCAGCAACAGGCCGGCCAAAGGCACGCCATTGATCGCCGCCAGGCTCACGGCGAGGATGATGTCGTCGCGATCGCCCGGCGTCACCACCAGGGTGCCCGAGGTGAGCAGCGGCACGGTGTTGGCCACGGTGCGGGCGCAGATGATGATCTTGTTCATGCGCCGCTGGTCGTAGTCACCGGCGTTGAGCACCTGGGCGCCGAGCAGCTCGGCGACGTCGCGGGTGCGCGGCGCATTGAGGTCGGGCTGGTAGGGGATGCAACCGAGCAGGCGGAAATCGTTGCCGCGCAACAGCGGCGAGTGCTCGCGCAGCCGCGTGGCGAAGTCGGCCATGCTTTCGTCGGTGCGCACCTTGTTGAGGATCACCCCGAGCACCTTCGGGTCGCGCGGGCCACCGTACAACTGGGCCTGCAGTTCGACGCGCCCGGACAGCTCGCTGAGCACCTCGTTCTCGGGCGCCGACACCAGGATCACCTCGGCATCCAGGCTCTTGGCCAGGTGCAGGTTGACCCGGGCCGCGTAGCTGGCGTGGCGGGTCGGAACCATGCCTTCGACCACCACCACGTCCTTGCCCACACACGCTTGCTGGTAAAGGCGAATGATCTCTTCGAGCAGTTCGTCCAGTTGGCCGTCCCCCAGCATGCGCTCCACATGGCCGAGGCTCAGTGGCAGGGGCGGCTTGATGCCATGGGTGCGGGCAACCAGCTCGGTGGAGCGCTCCGGGCCGGTGTCGCCGGGATGCGGCTGGGCGATCGGCTTGAAGAAGCCGACCTTGAGCCCGGCGCGTTCAAGGGTACGGATCAGGCCCAGGCTGATGGAGGTGAGGCCGACACCGAAGTCGGTCGGCGCAATGAAAAAAGTCTGCATGCGTGCTTCTCGAAATAAGCGGTGCAAGGAAATCAACGGCCAAGGGTATCGCTAACCGCACCCTGGGCGCACCAGCCACAGTGGAATACCTGGCCGATGCGGCGTTCGCGCTCGCTGGGCTCGAGCACCCAGGGCCGCGCCTGCCAGGGTGGCTGGTGACGCAAGTGCTGGGTGTGGCCGCAGGACAGCTCGACCACCCAGTGGCCTTCCTCGTCCTGATGGAAGCCGCTGATCAGACTGACGGGCCTCCCTTCGTCCATGGTCGGTTCGCAATCGGACGATGCCTTGGTTACACTTCCCCGCTCTACATTCTTTTGCAAAAGGTCCTGCCCCATGCTGATCGCCGCCAACAAGGCTGTCTCCATCGACTATACCCTGACCAACGACGCCGGTGAGACCATCGACAGCTCTGCCGGCGGTGCGCCGCTGGTGTACCTGCACGGTGCCGGCAACATCATCCCGGGCCTGGAAAAAGCCCTGGAAGGCAAGCAGGCCGGTGACGAGCTGACCGTTGCCATCGAACCCGAAGAAGCCTACGGCGAATACTCGGCCGAACTGGTCAGCACCCTGAGCAGCAGCCTGTTCGAAGGCGTCGACCAACTGGAAGTCGGCATGCAGTTCCACGCTTCGGCGCCGGACGGCCAGATGCAGATCGTCACCATCCGCGACATCGACGGCGACGACGTGACCGTCGACGGCAACCACCCGCTGGCCGGCCAGCGCCTGAACTTCCAGGTCAAGGTTGTTGACGTGCGTGACGCCAGCGAAGAAGAAATCGCTCACCGTCACATCCACGGTGAAGGTGGCCATCACCACTGATTTTCTGCGCTAAGCTCAGAGAGTCGCCAGGCGCTCGGGCAAGCCGGACATCCTCAGGGAGTGGACGGTTTGGCTGCGCGCCTTTTTAGTGGGCGCAATTCGCCCCAGCGACAACCGGGAACCTGAGAGGGGATCAACATGAGTGTATTTCACGACCTGACGTTGAAGGCGCTGAACGGCGAAGACCTGCCCCTTGCCCCATTCAAGGGCCAGGTGGTGCTGGTGGTCAATGTCGCCTCCAAGTGTGGTCTCACGCCGCAATATGCGTCGCTGGAGAAACTCCAGCAGCAGTTCAAGGGCAAGGGTTTCAACGTGCTGGGGCTGCCGTGCAACCAGTTTGCCGGCCAGGAGCCAGGCAGCGCGGATGAGATCCAGGCGTTCTGCAGCCGCAACTATGGCGTGAGCTTCCCGCTGAGCGAGAAGCTCGACGTCAATGGCTCGGAGCGGCATGCCCTGTACCGGCTGCTGGCCGGCGAGGGTGCCGAGTTTCCTGGTGATATCACCTGGAATTTCGAGAAGTTCCTGGTGGGCAAGGATGGTCGCGTGCTGGCGCGTTTCGCGCCACGTACCGCGCCGGACGATCCGACCGTGGTGCAGGCGATCGAGAAGGCCTTGGCGTGATTTGCACCCTGTGGGAGCGGCTTTAGCCGCGAAGCAGGCAACGCGCTGCATTGCACCGGCTATGCCGGTGTTCGCGGCTAAAGCCGCTCCCACAGGTTCGCGCGAATCAGCAAGCGCTGTGCAGTTCTGTGAGGTCTCAGCCTGCCCCGCGCTCATCTGGGATACCTGCCAATCACCCCGATCAATAATGCTGTGCCCACCCCCCCGCTACCCCTAAGCTCAGGCGCATTTCCTCACCCGTCGGGAGCGCCGCATGTCCAGCAACCCTCTGTTCCAGCCTTTCACCCTTGGCACCCTCGACCTGCCGACCCGTGTGGTCATGGCACCGATGACCCGTACCTTCTGCCCCGGTGGCGTACCCCATGACGGCGTGGTCGAGTACTACCGCCGCCGTGCGGCTGCCGGTGTCGGCCTGATCATCACCGAAGGCACCACGGTTGGCCATAAAGCCGCCAACGGCTATCCCAACGTTCCACGCTTCCATGGCGAAGATGCGCTGGCCGGCTGGAAACGCGTGGTCGAAGCCGTGCATGCCGAAGGCGGGCGGATCGTGCCGCAGCTGTGGCATGTGGGCAGTGTGCGCCGGCTGGGCACCGAGCCGGATGCCAGCGTGCCGGGCCATGGCCCGAGCGGCAAGGACAAGGACGGCAAGATCGTGGTCCATGGCATGAGCCATGACGACATCCGCGAGGTGATTGCCGCCTTCGCCCAGGCTGCCCGTGATGCCCAGGCCATCGGCATGGACGGTGTCGAGATCCACGGCGCCCATGGTTACCTGATCGATCAGTTCTTCTGGGAAGCCAGCAACCGCCGCGATGACCAATATGGCGGTGACCTGGCCGGGCGCTCACGCTTTGCCATCGAACTGATCCAGGCCGTGCGAGCTGCGGTGGGGCCGGACTTCCCGATCATCTTCCGCTTCTCCCAGTGGAAGCAGCAGGACTACAACGCGCGCCTGGTGCAAACCCCGCAGGCTCTGGCGGCGTTCCTCAAGCCGCTGTCCGAGGCGGGTGTGGATATCTTCCATTGTTCTACCCGGCGTTTCTGGGAGCCGGAGTTCGACGGCAGCGAGCTGAACCTGGCTGGCTGGACCCGCCAGCTCACCGGCAAACCGACCATCACCGTGGGCAGTGTCGGCCTGGACGGCGAGTTCCTGCAGTTCATGGTCGATACCGACAAGGTGGCCAAACCGGCCAGCCTCGAAGGGCTACTGCGCAGGTTGCAGGCCGAGGAATTCGACCTGGTGGCCGTGGGCCGCGCCCTGCTGGTAGATGCGCAGTGGGCGCAGAAAGTGCGTGACGGGCGTGAGGCTGACGTGCTGCCGTTCAGCCGCGAGGCGCTGACGACCCTGGCTTGATCGCCACGACATGGGCTGGCGCCTGCTCGCTCACATGCGCGCCAGCACGGCAGGCGTCGCGCAGGTACCCTTCGAACTGCTCGACGATCGCCGGCCAGCCCTGGCGGCTGGCATGCTGGCGGGCGTTGAGGCGCACCCTGCGCAAGGTTTCGTTTTCTTCCAGCAGCCAGCAGGCGGCGTCGATGAACGCTGCCTGGTCACCCGGCATGGCCAGGGCGCCGCTGTGGCCATGGCGGATATGCTGGGCGGCGGCGGCCTCATCGTAGGCAACCACTGCCAACCCCGAGGCCATTGCCTCGAGCACCACGTTGCCAAAGGTCTCGGTCAGGCTCGGGAACAGGAACAGATCGCCACTGGCGTAATGTTCGGCCAACTGCTCGCCGCGTTGTACACCGCAGAACAGGGCATCCGGCAACTGCTGCTCAAGGCTGGCGCGCTGCGGCCCATCACCCACCATGATCAGGCGCAGCCGGCGCTGTGGATAACGTGCTTGCAGGGTGTCCAGGGCAGGGCGCAGCAGGGCGAGATTTTTTTCCGCAGCCAGGCGCCCGACATGCACCACGGCAATGTCATCGGCCGCCAACCCCCACTGTTCACGCAGGGCCTGGCTGCGCCGCGCCGGGTTGAACAGGCAGGCATCGACACCCCGGGCCATCAGGCCGAGGTTTTCGAAGCCGCGTCGCTCCAGGGCCAGGCGCTGGCTGGCGCTGGGTACCAGGGTGATGGCGGTGCGCCGGTGGAACCAGCGCAGGTAGTGGGTGAGCAGCCGCGTCAGCAGGCCCAGGCCATACTGGCCCGAGTACTGTGGGAAGTTGGTATGAAAGCCGCTGACCACCGAAATACCCAGGCGCCGGGCCGCGCGCAGGGCGCTCAGGCCCAGCGGGCCCTCGGTGGCGATGTACAGCACGTCCGGGCGCTGGCGGCGCCAGCGCCGCAGCAACTTGTGCATCGACACTTCACCCCACTGCAGCCCAGGGTAGCCCGGCAATGGCCAGCCCCGGCACAGCAGCAGTTCACCCTCCGTATCGGGCACGCTGTCGGCCGCCTGGCGCGGGCGGATCACCTCAACCTGATGGCCCCGCTGGCGCAGCCCGGCATCGAGGCGGCCAAGGGTATTGGCCACACCGTTTATCTCCGGTGGGAAGGTTTCGCTGACCAGGGTGATGCGCAGGGACGGTGTATTCATGTGCAAAAGTTTCCGTCGCACCCGTTGCGGGTATGTGACGGCTTTGTGACGTCTGGATGACGCCTGATTTTCGGCGCCTTGCGCAGATGAATTATTGCCATCAACCGCTCAAGAATCCCTGGGGCGCAGCCGATGAAGATGCATTCGACTATGGTGTGCGCTCTGGGAGAGCGGTGATGTTCAACAGCAAACTGAAGCAAGAAATCCAGCAGCTGCGCGAAGAGCTGATGTCCATCGAGCAGGTCAAGAACAGCCTCGACAGCGAAATGCTGGTGCTCCAGCTCGACCCCCAGGGGCGCA
Organism: Pseudomonas sp. ES1; assembly: GCF_050586605.1. NCBI lineage: Bacteria > Pseudomonadati > Pseudomonadota > Gammaproteobacteria > Pseudomonadales > Pseudomonadaceae > Pseudomonas > Pseudomonas sp. ES1. Next base: position 6,383 of record NZ_JBOBDM010000087.1, read on the forward strand.
TCGAGACGGTCAACGGCAACTTCGAGACCGAGATGCTCTACCGTGCCGAGCAACTGATCGGGCGCAACATCGAAGACATCGTGCCGGCCCACGTCAAGAAGCTCGATTTCTACCAGCGCATGAAAACCGCAATCACCCGTGGCGAGCATCTGAACGGCGCATTCCGCCTGCTGCGCGGCAACGGTGAAGAAGCCTGGCTGCGCTCGATCCTGCAGCCGGTGAAGAACAGTGGCGGGCAGATCAAGTACTTCACCCTGCATTCCAGCGACCTGACCCGCACCATCGAAACGTCGCGTGAACATGAAAGCCTGATCAAGGCGTTGATGCGCTCCACCGCCGTGATCGAATTCAACCTCGATGGCCAGGTGCTGACCGCCAACGATCGGTTCCTGCAGGGCATGGGTTACAGCCTGGAGCAGGTGCGTGGCAAGCATCACCGCATGTTCTGCGATCCGGAAGAGGCAAACTCGCCGGAGTACAAGGCATTCTGGGAAAAGTTGCGCCGCGGCGAATTCGTTGCCGAGCGCTTCAAGCGCGTCGACGCCCATGGCCGCACGGTGTGGCTGGAAGCCTCGTACAACCCGATCATCGATGCCCACGACGTGCTCTACAAGGTGGTCAAGTTCGCCACGGTGATCACCGACCAGGTCAACCAGGAGCTGGCGGTGGCCCAGGCTGCGGACATCGCCTACAACACCTCGCTGGAAACCGACAGCTGCGCGCGCAAGGCCACCGACGTGGTTACCCAGACCGTGGACGTGATGCGCGGGCTGGAAGGCTCGATGCAAGATGCCGCCGACGGCATCCAGGCGCTGGACAAGCAGTCCAAGGTGATTGGCGCGATCATCAAGACCATCAGCGACATCGCCGGCCAGACCAACCTGCTGGCGCTCAACGCGGCCATCGAGGCCGCCCGCGCTGGCGAGCAAGGCCGTGGCTTTGCCGTGGTTGCCGACGAAGTGCGCCAGCTGGCTTCGCGTACCAGCAGCGCCACCGAAGAAATCGCCAAGGTGGTGCAGCAGAACGAGCAACTGGCCCAGGCGGCGGTGGACATCATCGACACCAGCAAGCGCCAGGCCGAACAAGGCCTGGCCCTGGCAGCCGATACCGGCGGGGTGATCGTGGAGATCCAGGAAGGCGCGAAGAAGGTGGTGGATGCGGTGGGGCAGTTTTCCAGCCAGTTGAGTCACTGATCCATTCGCATGACCTGCGCTGGCCTCATCGCCGGCAAGCCGGCTCCCACATGGATCGCGTCGTACCTGTGGGAGCCGGCATGCCGGCGATGAGGCCATTGCAAGCAACACAAGACAGTTATGCCCTCACGCGCTTAGTTGCGCTCCCGCACCCAGAACAACGTAGCCCCGGCCACCGCCGCCGGCATCATCACCACGTTGACCACAGGGATCATCAGCGCCAGGTAGGTGATGCCGCCAAAGCCCAGCGATTGCCAGCGCTTCTGGCGCAGCCAGGCCAGCATGTCCTGCCAGCTCATCTTGTTGTTGTCCGCCGGGTAGTCGATGTACTGGATGGCCATCATCCACACGCCGAACACCAGCCACAGCGGCGCGGCGATCACGTTGACCACCGGGATGAACGACAGGATGAACAGGCCGATGGCGCGTGGCAGGAAGTAACCGAGCTTGCGCATTTCACGGCCGAAGGTGCGTGGCACCATCGCGATCAGCTCGCCCCAGCTGAATGCCGGGAAGTTGTCCTGGCCGCGCACCACCACTTCGACTTTCTCGGCGAGGAAGCCATTGAACGGCGCGGCGATGACGTTGGCCAGCATGGTGAAGGTGAAGAACACCATCAACAACACCAGGGCAACGAACAGCGGCCAGAGAATGTAGGAAAGAAAGCTCAGCCAGTCGGGCAGGCTGGGCATCAGTGCATCGACCCACAGGCTGAACTCGTGGCCGGCGAACCAGATCAGCCCGCCGAACAGCAGCAGGTTGACCGCCAGGGGCAACAGCACGAACAGCCGCAGGCTCGGGCTGAGGATCAGTTTCAGGCCTTCGCGCAGGTATTGCGGGCCAGAAAGGACGGGGGCTTGCATCGGAACGCTCCGCAGAAGGAAAACGCGCTGACCTTACCGAGTTTGCTGTTTCGACGAAAGGCGCCAGCTGCCTGCGAAACGGTCTGTAACAAAGCGTATGGACAATCCCTATCGGTTTTCTCCTTGGATAGAGACTCTCTATAAGGTGGATTGTCGAAGGATATTTCCTTAATCTCTGCGGCCTCGCTACAGTGCGCTCAACTTTTCGTTTTAGGACCGACGCGTTGTAGCACTTCCCCAAGTGCTGCGTGGGTCCCTTTTAATTCCAGCTGGCACAGCCGGCATCCCGATGCCGGCCCGCTGCGGCCCGCTCGACAGGAGTTCGACATGTCTGAAGTACGTCATTCGCGCGTCATCATTCTGGGTTCCGGCCCTGCCGGTTACAGCGCCGCGGTGTATGCCGCCCGCGCCAACCTCAAGCCGCTGCTGATCACCGGCATGCAGGCCGGCGGCCAGCTGACCACCACCACCGAAGTCGACAACTGGCCGGGCGACCCCCACGGCCTGACCGGCCCGGCCCTGATGCAGCGCATGCAGGAACACGCCGAGCGTTTCGAGACCGAGATCGTCTTCGACCACATCAATGCCGTCGACCTGGCCAACAAGCCGTTCACCCTGCGTGGCGACAGCGGCACCTACACCTGCGACGCACTGATCGTCGCCACCGGTGCCAGCGCCCGCTACCTGGGCCTGCCGTCGGAAGAAACCTTCATGGGCAAAGGTGTTTCGGCCTGCGCTACCTGCGACGGTTTCTTCTACCGCAACAAGCCGGTTGCCGTGGTCGGTGGCGGCAACACTGCCGTGGAAGAGGCGCTGTACCTGGCCAACATCGCCAGCAAGGTCACCCTGGTGCACCGCCGCGATACTTTCCGCGCCGAGAAGATCCTGATCGACAAGCTGCACGCCCGCGTGGCCGAAGGCAAGATCGAGCTCAAGCTCAACGCCACCCTGGACGAAGTACTGGGCGACAACATGGGCGTGACCGGTGCGCGCCTGAAGAACAACGACGGCAGCTTTGACGAGATCAAGGTCGACGGCGTGTTCATCGCCATTGGCCACACCCCGAACACCTCGCTGTTCGAAGGCCAGCTGACCCTGAAGGACGGCTACCTGGTGGTGCACGGCGGCCGTGAAGGCAACGCCACCGCCACCAACGTAGAAGGCGTGTTCGCCGCTGGCGACGTGGCCGACCACGTCTACCGCCAGGCCATCACCTCGGCCGGTGCCGGCTGCATGGCCGCACTGGACGTCGAGCGCTACCTGGACGGCCTGGCCAACGCCGCGCACTGATGCTTCAGGGGCTGCCTTGCAGCCCTTTCGCCGGCAAGCCGGCTCCCACAGAAGCAGCGCATGGCTTGTATTTGATGCGGTCGGGGTGGGAGCCGGCTTGCCGGCGATGAAGTCAGCACCGATCCAGAAATGAAAAAACCGGCCTTTTGGCCGGTTTTTTTGTGCCTGTGGAAAACCTTACAGGCTCAGGCGCATCGACAGGTCCACCGCCTTCACATCCTTGGTCATGGCACCAATGGAGATGTAGTCCACACCGGTCTCGGCGATCACCCGCAGGGTGGTCTCGTTGACCCCACCGCTGGCCTCGAGCTTGGCCTTGCCGGCGTTGATGCGCACCGCCTCGCGCATTTCATCCAGGGTCAGTTCGTCGAGCATGACGATATCGGCCCCGGCCGCCAGTGCCTGGCGCAGCTCGTCCAGGCTTTCCACTTCGATTTCCACAGGCTTCCCCGGGGCGATGCGGTGCGCCGCAGCCACGGCCTGGGCCACGCCGCCACTGGCAGCTATATGGTTTTCCTTGATCAGGAAGGCGTCGTACAGGCCGATGCGGTGGTTGTGGCAGCCACCGCAGGTGACCGCGTACTTCTGCGCCAGGCGCAGGCCCGGCAGGGTCTTGCGGGTGTCGAGCAGGCGCACCTGGGTGCCCTCTACCAGGTCGGCGAGCAAGCGTGCGCGGGTGGCCACGCCCGAGAGCATCTGCAAAAAATTCAGCGCCGAGCGCTCACCGCTGAGCAGCGAGCGTGCCGGGCCTTCGAGGTGAAACAGCACCTGGTTGGCGCTGGCCCGCTCGCCGTCCGCCACCTGCCAGTGCACTGCCACCCGTGGGTCGAGCTGGCGGAACACCGCATCCCCCCAGGCCGTGCCGGCAACCACGCAATCTTCGCGGGTGATGATGGTCGCCTTGGCCAGGCGCTCGGCCGGGATCAGCTGGGCGGTGATGTCGCCGCTGCCGATGTCTTCGAGCAGCGCGCGGCGCACGTTGGCTTCGATTTCGGCGGTCAGGTCGGCGAGGCGTAGGTTCGGCATGGTCGGCTCCACAAGCTAGATGGCGGCGATTATAGGGCAGGGGGGCGGTGTGTACAGCAGCGCGGACGATGACCGTTGGTCGGGCTCTGTGAGTGATTGCGGTAAAGCACGGTCTGTTGAGTCGTGCGAAAGGCACGCTGGCAGCTGTAATGATTTTCACAGATAATGGCGCCTTGTATTTGGCGTCATAGCTTTGACGATTTTTGCGCGGTCGAGTACGCAACATCCATCAAGGAGTCCGGGATGCATGAAGAAGGCAAGGTGGTGCCCCTGGCGGCCGCCATCGATCGAGGTGCGCAAACGCCCTCGCCCTGCCTTCCGTTGTTGCTCCTGCAAGTGCGCGACAAGGCTGCGCTTCAGCTGCGCCAGGGCCTTCAGGCATTGTTCGACAACGCCGACGACACCCTGTTCGAGATGGCCGACAAAGCCCGCGACCGTCTTGATCAGAATCTGCACTTCGAGGCCATGCGTGACTTGCGCCTCAAGCGCAAGAGCATTGAGCGCGGCTTCCTCGACACCTTCTACCAAGCCTTCGCCCTGATCGGTCAGGCCGATGTCATGGCAGCGCCGGCGCATTCCGCCGGGGTGCAGGCGATGGTCGACCGTGTGCTGTCGCGCGACGGTTTCGACTTGCGGCAACTGAACCTGCGCTGCGCCGCCTTGCTCGAGCAGGGCCTGGACCCGGCCTGCAACCCGCTGGGGCCTGGCAGCCTGTGTGGCTACTTCCTCACGGCGGGGCGCAACCTGGGCGTGGGGCCTGAGGTCAAGCAGGTCCTGCTTAAACTGTTCGAGCGCTATGTGTTGCGCGACCTCGATCTGCTCTATGGCGAGGCCAACCAGTTGCTCGTCGCCGCAGGCGTATTGCCTGACCTGGCGCCCGCGCCACGCCGTCGCGCCGACGATCGGCGCAATATTCCCCGTAGGGTGGCGGCCAGCCCCGCGCAGGCGAGGGACGCCGGGGTCGACGTTGCCGGCCAGGCGTTCTTCGCCTCCCTGCAAGCCCTGCTGGCCCCTGTTCGCGGGCGTATCGCGCCGCGCCTGCAGGCGGCCACCGACGCACAGCCGATCAGCACCGGCGACCTGCTGCGCCTTCTGACTCACCTGCAGCATTACGTTCCGGGCCCCGGCGAAGCAGACGACTTCGACCTGGGCCTGCAGCTCGAACAGCTGGTATTGCGGGTCAGCGTGCGCAGCGGCACACGCCGCTATATCGCCACCAGCGACGAAGACCTGATCAACCTGTTCGGCCTGCTGTTCACCTTCATCGACACTGACCACAACCTGCCAGCGAGTGTGCGCGCGCTGGTCGGTCGGCTGCATATCCCGCTGCTCAAGGTTGCCCTGATCGACAAAGGCCTGTTCAGCCGCGCCAGCCACCCGGCACGCCGCCTGCTCAACGAGATCGCCGCCGTGGCCATCGGCTGGGAGGCCGACGGCGAGGGCCTGCACCGGCGCGTTGAGCGCATCGTCCAGCGGCTGCTCAAGGACTTCGCCGAAGACTGCCAGCTGTTCGACGAACTGCTCGACGAGTTTCTCGCCTTCAGCCAGGACGAACGGCGGCGCAACGAACTGCTCGAGCAACGTACCCGCGACGCCGAGGAAGGACGCGCGCGGGCGTTGCAGGCCAACCTGCGGGTACAGCAGGCACTCAACCTGCGCCTGCGTGGCCGGGTGTTGCCGCAGGTGGTGGTGCAGATGCTGGAGCAGGCCTGGAGCCAGGTGCTGCTGCTGGCCTGGCTGAAGCATGGCGAAGCGTCTGCGCCCTGGCGCGATGGCCTGGCGACGGTCGACCAGTTGCTGGCCAGCATTGCCCCGCAACTGGAACCTGCGCAGTTGCTGGAGCAGTTGCCCGGCCTGCTCAAAGCGTTGCGCGAGGGGCTGGCTGGCGTGGCGTTGGACGCAGCGGCCACCCGTGATTTCTTCCAGCACCTGGAGCAGCTGCACCAGCGCGCTTGTGGCGGCCCGTGGGTGCCCGATGTTGCGTTGCAGGAGGTGTGCGTACAGGCCGATATCGTCCTGGTCACTGCCGAGCAAACGCCCCATGGCCCTTGTCTGCACGTCGATGAACACGCGCCCGCGCAGCGCCTGGTGGAGCACTTGCGCATCGGCGCCTGGGTCGAGGTGCTGGACGACGAAGAGCCACTGCGCTGCAAGCTGGTGGCCCGCATCGACGGCAGCGACCGGCTGGTGTTCGCCAACCGTACCGGCATGAAGGTGCGTGAATGGAGCCACGCGGGCCTGGCCCAGGCGCTGTGCCTGGGCCAGGTGCGCACGCTCGAGGACGGGCAGTTGTTCGAGCGCGCACTGGAGGCCGTGCTGGCGCGCCTGCGTGCCGAGCAGGGCATTGGCTGAACAATCATTTACATGCAAGCGCCGCACGTGCGCGGCATACTGAACGCCTGCCCCCGGCGTCATTCAGGATCTGCCCCATGCAATTGGACCATGCGACCGGCTGGTTCTCCGGCGTAAGCCACTGCCCTTCACCGAACTGCAATGCCCGCCCTGACGGCGAGGCGATCTCGCTGCTGGTGATCCACAACATCAGCCTGCCACCGGCCTGCTTCGGCACCGGCAAGGTCCAGCAGTTCTTCCAGAACCGCCTCGACCCGAACGAGCACCCCTATTTCGCCAGCATCAGCCACCTGACCGTGTCGGCGCACCTGTTCGTCGAGCGCGACGGCGCGGTGACCCAGTTCGTCTCGCTGCTCGACCGCGCCTGGCACGCCGGCGTGTCGCGCTTCGAGGACCGTGAAGGCTGCAACGACTTTTCCATCGGTATCGAGCTGGAAGGCACCGACGACTTGCCCTACACCGATGCCCAGTACAGCGCCCTGCGCCAACTCACCCAAGCGATTCGCGCAGCCTGGCCGGTGATCGACCTGCAGCGCATTTGCGGCCATAGCGATATCGCCCCGCAACGCAAGACCGACCCTGGCCCGGCCTTCGACTGGCCGCGCTACCGCGACGCTGTGCAACACAATGAGGACAAGGCATGAGCTTTCTGGTGTTGGTGCTGGCGTTGTGGTTCGAGAAGTTTTCATCGTTGCGCCAACGGTTGCAGCGCGACGGCTTCTACCTTGGCGAACTGGTGCGCCTGGAGCGCAGCGGCAAGGTTCACCCCTGGTGGACCCTGGCCATCCTGATCCTCGCCCCGGTGGCGCTGCTGGCCCTGCTGCTGCATGTGCTGGAGCCGGTAGCCTATGGCCTGCTGGCGCTGCCGGTGCATTTGCTGGTGCTGATCTACAGCCTGGGCCGTGGTGACGTCAAAGCCGCCCTTGGGCCGTTCCGCGACGCCTGGCGCCGTGGCGACGACCAGGCCGCGTTGCACGTGGCCGAGCGCGACCTGGGGCTGGCCGCCGACGATGCCATGAGCCTGATCAAGCGGGCCCAGGGGCATCTGCTGTGGCAGGCCTACCAGAGTTTCTTCGCGGTGATCTTCTGGTACTTCCTGCTCGGCCCGGCGGCGGCGCTGGCCTACCGGTTGCTGGCGCTGACCGGCGAACACAGCCGCCAGCCGGCGCTCAAGACCCTCGCCGAGCAACTGCGCCATGCGCTGGACTGGCTGCCGGTTCGGGTGCTGGCGGTGAGCTTTGCCCTGGTCGGCAACTTCGTCGCAGTCACCCGGGTGATGCTGCACGAACTGCTCGACTGGCATATCAGCGCCGGCCATCTGGTGGCCAAGGTCGGCCGGGTGGCCGACGACATCCCCGAGGAAGAAGACCGCCAGCGCGGGCTGGAGCGGCTGGACAGCCTGTGGGAGCTGCTGCTGCGCAGCGCCGTGCTGTGGTATGCCTGTTTCGCCCTGTGGACGGTGCTGGTCTGACGCAAGGGTTGAGCGCGGGTCGCTTAACCTTAAGTTACAAACCTTGAATTCATTCTGCGTTATACAAAGTGTTTGGCCCTCGATGGCCAAGTGCTACCCCGCAGAACAACAAGAATTCAAGGAGGTGACCTGTGAAGCGTCTGCTCTATCCGGCCATCGCGCTGATGAATCGGCTGAGCTTCGGCATGAAGTTCAGCCTGATCAGCGTCCTGTTCTTCCTGCCCATGCTGGTCACCAGCTTCTATCTGGTACGTGACGCCTATAACCAGTTCCACGCCACCCGCGTCGAACTGCAGGGCCTGGCCCCGCTGGGCGAGAGCCTGGCGTTGCGTGGCGACCTGGAAACCCTCGGCAACCTGCTGCAGATCAACGCCGTGCTCGGCCAGTCGGGCCAGGCCGGTGATGTGGAAGGCCGTATCGCCAGCTTGCAGGACAAGGTCCAGGCCCGGCTCGAGGCGCTCAAGGGCAGCGACCCGGCCCTCGAAGCCAAGCGCGCCGAACTGGCCGACGCCTTCACCCGTGCCCGTGGCGAAACCTCGTTGCAGAACAAGGCCGCGCTGTTCGAAAAACTGCTCGCCCAGGCCCAGGTGCTGGGCAAGCTGGTTGCCAGCCAGTCGGGCCTCAACCAGGACAGCCAAGCCTCGGTGCGCCAGCTCGGCGAGCTGATCGGCAGTGCCACGGCGCAGGTCACCCAGGCCCTTGGCGAAGGGCGGGCGATGGGCTCGGTGGCCTTGGGCCGCGGTTTCATGGACTCCGCCGGCAGCGCCCGTTTCGAAGACCTGCTGCAACGCCTGGAGCGCCTCTCTGCCGACTACGCCATTCGCCTTGACGACGCCCTGGCTGCCGACAATCGCGCCAGGGCAGCGCTGGCGGCCAGTGCCCAGGCCAGCCAGGCCACGGTCAAGCAGGCCGCCAGCCTGTTCGAGGACCAGGTGGTGGTGGCCGAGACCCTGGACGCGCCCTGGGCCGGTTTCTACCAGCAGACCAGCGAGCTGATGGCCCAGACCTACCGCCTCAACGACGCAGTGCTGGCTCATTTGCACGGGCAACTGGAAGACCGCCTCGCCCAGCACCGCGTGCGCATGGTCGCCATGGTCGCCGCGCTGGCCACGGTGTTCGTGCTGATCATCTACCTCTACAGCGGCTTTTACGTGTCCACCCGCGAAACCCTGGGCAAGCTCGGCAGCGCCATGGACAAAGTGGCCGCCGGCGACATGACGGTGAGTTTCCAGGCCAGCAGCCAGGACGAACTGGGCGAGCTGGGCCGTGGCTTCAGCGAGACCGTGCGGCGCATCCGCGGGTTGATCGAACAGGTCGGCCATACGGTGGCCACGGTCGAGGAACAGGCCGGCCAGGTGTTGTCGGTGTCGGCGCGCAGCAACCAGGCGGTTGGCGGCCAGCGCGAGCAGATCGAGCAGGTGGCCACGGCCATGAACCAGATGACCGCCACCGCGCTGGAAGTGGCGCGCAGCGCGGCGCTGGCGGCCGAGGGCGCACAACGGGTCAACCACGAAAGCGCCTCGGGCCGCGACCTGGTCGAAAGCCAGCAGGGCAGCATCGCCCGCCTGGCCGGGGAGATCGACCAGAGCGTGGTGGCGGTCAACCAGCTGGCCGCCGACAGCCAGGCCATCGGCCGGGTACTGGAGGTGATCCGCAGCATTGCCGAGCAGACCAACCTGCTGGCCCTCAACGCCGCCATCGAAGCCGCCCGGGCCGGCGAGCAGGGCCGCGGCTTTGCGGTAGTGGCCGATGAAGTGCGCACACTGGCCAGGCGCACCCAGGATTCCACCGAGGAGATCGCCCAGATGATCGAGCGCCTGCGCGAGGGGGTCGGTGCGGCGGTGCGGGTAATGGGCAGCAGCCACCAGATGGCCGCCGGCACGGTGGACGAGGCGCGCCAGGTGCAGCAGGCGCTGGGCAACATCCTTGGCGCGGTCAGCGGCATCGTCGAGCAGAACCAGCAGATCGCTGCAGCGGTGGAGCAGCAGACCGCCGTGGCCCACGACATCGACCAGAACATCGTGGCGATCAACCGGGCCGCCCAGGACACTACCGAAGGCGCCTGCCAGACCGAGGATGCCAGCCGGGCGTTGTCGGTGCAGGTGGTGGAGTTGAAGCGGTTGATCGGGGCGTTCAGGGTTTAGTGACTGC
>NZ_JBOBDM010000088.1:0-16669 GCF_050586605.1 Pseudomonas sp. ES1
GATTAGGCCGATTCGCTCAGCCCTTGTGCACCGCCGCAAACGCCTCGGCCACCTGGCGCAGGTTGGCCGGACGCAGCCCGGACATGCACACCCGGCCGCTGTCGATCAGGTACACGCCGAACTCGTCACGCAGGCGACGCACCTGCTCGACGCTGAAGCCGGTGTAGCTGAACATGCCGCGCTGGCGCAGGAAGAACTGGAAGTCCTGGCCCGGCAGCAGCTCGCCGAGCAGGTCGACCAGGCGTTGGCGCATGTCGAGGATACGCTTGCGCATCACTTCCACTTCCGCCGCCCACTGGGCATTGAGTGCGGCATCGCCGAGCACGCCGGCCACCAGCTGGGCGCCGAACGCGGGCGGGCTGGAGTAGTTGCGGCGCACGGTGGCCTTGAGCTGGCCGAGCACGCTGACTGCGGTGGCGGCGTCGTCACAGACCACCGACAGGCCCCCTACCCGCTCGCCGTACAGCGAGAAGATCTTCGAGAACGAGTTGCTGACCAGGCACGGCACGCCGGCACGGGCCATTTCGCGGATGGCGTAGGCATCCTCGACCAGGCCTTCGCCGAAGCCCTGGTAGGCGATGTCGAGGAACGGGATCAGCTGACGTGCCTTGACCACTTCGACCACTTGCTGCCACTGGCTCTGGTCCAGGTCGACGCCGGTGGGGTTGTGGCAGCACGGGTGCAGCAGTACCACGCTGTTGGCCGGCAGGGTCTGCAGGGTCGCCAGCATGCCGGCGAAGTCGACGCCACGGCTGGCCGAATCGAAGTACGGGTAGGTATGCACCTTGAAGCCCGCGCCTTCGAAGATCGCCCGGTGGTTGTCCCAGGTCGGGTTGCTGACCCAGACTTCCGAGCCCGGGAAGTAGCGCTTGAGGAAGTCGGCGCCGACTTTCAGCGCACCGGAACCGCCCACGGTCTGCACCGTGGCCACGCGGCCAGCGGCCACGGCCGGGTGATCGCTGCCGAACAGCAGCGCCTGTATCGCCTGGCGGTAGGCGGCCAGGCCTTCCATCGGCAGGTACAGCGACGCTTCATGGGGCTGGCCGGCCAGGCGCTTCTCGACCTCACCCACCGCCGCCAGCTGCGGCACCACGCCGGCTTCGTCGTAGTACAGGCCGATACTCAGGTTGACCTTGTCGGCGCGCGGGTCGGCCTTGAAGGTTTCCATCAGCGAGAGGATCGGGTCGCCGGCATAGGCATCGACATGTTTGAACACAGCGTGCAGCTCCTTGGAAATCAGGACAGTTCAGAAAAGGCTGCAGCGAGGATACCCGCAGACAGGCTTCAGGAACATCACTGATGTGCAAGGGGCTGGATGCGCCGTTGCACACACTGGCCCCTGTGGGAGCGGGCAAGCCCGCTCCCACAGGGATCGCGCCAGCTTGGAAAATTCCGTTTCAGCCAGCCAGTTCCTTCAAACCGGCCAACTCCTGGTCGGTCAACGCCACTCCTTCCCTGCCCGCCACTTCACGCTCGCGATAGCGACGCTCACCCGGCATGCGCGACAGCCCCACCGCCTGCATCTGCTCCACCAGTTCACGGCTGCGCTGGGCAAAGCGCTCGCCTTCGGCCTTGCTCGGGTCGATCACGATGATCAGTTGCCCGGTCCACGGCGTCTTCGCTCCCGGGTGCCCGGACCAGTCGAATTCCCAGGAGAAGTGGCCACCGGTCAGCGCCGCCGCCAGCAACTCGACCATCATCGACAGCGCCGAACCCTTGTGCCCGCCGAATGGCAGCAGCGCACCGCCTTCGAGAATGGCCTTGGGATCGGTGGTGGGCTGCCCGCTTGCATCCACGCCCATGCCTTCAGGCAATTGCTGGCCGGCACGGGCGGCAATCTGCACGTCACCGTGGGCCATGGCGCTGGTGGCCATGTCGAACACGATCGGATCGTGCCCGGCGCACGGCGCGGCAAAGGCGATGGGGTTGGTGCCGAACAACGGCTTGCGCGCACCGTGGGGCACCACGCAGGTCATGCTGTTGACCACGCTCAAAGCCACCAGGCCTTCATCGGCGAACGGCTCGACATCCGGCCACAGGGCGGCGAAATGGTGCGAATTGTGGATCGCCAGCACGGCGATGCCGGCGCTGCGGGCCTTCTCCACCAGCAGCGCGCGCGCCGCCGCCAGGGCCGGCTGGGCAAAGCCGCCGCCGGCATCGACCCGCACATAGCCCGACGCCACGTCGCTCACCTGCGGCACGACCGTGCCGTCGACCCAGCCGCTGGCCAGGGTCGAGACGTAACCGGGAATGCGGAACACACCATGGCTGTGGGCGCCATCGCGCTGGGCGCTGGCGCAGTTATGGGCGAGCACGGCGGCCACCGCTGCGCTGCAGCCATGGCGTTGGAGGATCGCTTGCAACAGCGCCTGCAGCTCGGCAAAGGGCACGCGCACGGCAGGGCTGGTGGACGGTGCGGACATCTGAAGCTCCTTTCTTGGTATTGGAATGGCTACAGCGCAACGCCCTGACTTTCCCGTGAATGACAGCTATCTGTCAAATATTGACTTGATGACAGAAAACAGCCATTTTCTTTCCCACGCCAGAAATCAGCCGGAGCGCTTCATGAGCCAATCGATCAAGCAACGCCTGGAAAGCAGCCTCGACAGCGCTGCCGCCTCTGGCCGCAAGATCGCCAGCTACATGCTCGCCAACCTGCACGAGCTGCCGTTCCAGACGTCGGCGAGCATCGCCGCCAAGCTGGACGTCAGCGAATCGAGTGTCGGCCGCTTCTGCCGTGCGCTGGGCTACGCCCACCTCAAGGCGCTCAAGCAGGACTTGCAGAACGACCTCGGTGATGGCCCCTGGCTGGTGGGTGATCGCCTGCAGGAGTTTCGCCAGCAACCCGAAGATGGCCGCGAACACGCCGGCAGCCTGGAGCTGGAAATGGCCGCCCTGGTCCGTGTGCACGAATACAGCCGCAGCGAGGCCTGGCGCCAGGTGGCTCGCCGCCTGGCAGATAAACCCCTGGTGTTCATCGCCGGCTTCCAGACCGAGCGCGGCATTGCCCTGTGCATGACCCACCTGCTGCAGTACCTGCGCAATGGCGTGCACTGCGTGGATGGCAGCGCCGGCCACTTCGGCGAGGTGCTGCTGGGCAAGCCCGAAGACCTCACCCTGGTGGTGTTCGAGGCCCGCCGCTACTCGCGCCACGCCCTGCAGCTGTGCCAGAAGGCCCGCGCCCTGGGCATCCCGGTGACGCTGGTCACCGACACCTTCTGTGATTGGGCCGATGCCAACGCCGACGAGGTGTTCCGCATCCCCACCGAATTCAATCTGTTCTGGGACTCCACGGCGGCGATGCTGTCGTGGGTGCACCTGATGGTCAACGAGGTCTGCAAGAAGCTCGGGCCGGATGTTGAAAAACGCTTGGAAGCAACTGCCGCTCTACATAACGAGTTCGTCGGCTACACCTCGTGGCCGGCGGGCAAACAACAATAGCAAGAGTGTTGGTACAGAGGTGCGAGATGAAAAGATCCATGGCTGTGGTGGGTGCATGCGCCCTGCTGCTGGCGGGCGCCGCCAGCGCCGAAACCCTGCGCTTTGCCACCGAAGGCGCCTACCCGCCCTTCAACTATGTCGATGCCGATAACAAGCTGCATGGCTTCGACATCGACATCACCCACGCTCTGTGCGAGCAGATGAAGGTCGAGTGCACCCTGGTGGCGCAGGACTGGGAAGGCATCATCCCGGCCCTGATGGCACGCAAGTACGACGCCGTGGTGGCGTCGATGATCGACACCGAAGAACGACGCAAGAAGATCGCCTTCACCGACCACTACTACCGCACCCCGCTGACCGTGGCCGTGGCCAAGGACAGCAAGATCACCGACGCGCAGACCGACTTCGTCGGCTACACCGTCGGCGCCCAGTCCTCCTCCACCCAGGCGATCTACGCCGAAGACGTGTACGGCAAGGCCGGCGCCGACGTGAAGCTGTACCCGACCATGGACGAAGCCAACGCCGACCTTGCCGCCGGGCGCCTGGACGGGGTGATCGCCGACAAGTTCCCGCTGCACGAGTGGCTGAACAAGAACGGCCAGGACTGCTGCAAGATCCTCGGCGACGTCAAGGACACCAAGGCCGATGCGGCGATTGCCGTGCGCAAGGACGACGAGGCGCTGCGCACACGGTTGAATGCGGCCCTGGCGGCGATCGTGGCCAATGGCACGTACCAGAAGATCGCCAGCAAGTACTTTGCCTTCGATATCTATAACTGATGTGGCGTTGAGAGCAGCTTGGGGCGGTTCATGCATCTGCTGACTGCCCCGGCCCTATCGCTGGCAAGCCAGCTCCCACAGGGATAAGCACACACTCTGTGGGAGCTGGCTTGCCAGCGATAGGGCCAGCCGGAGCAACTCCACAGTCGAGGATGCCCCGCAAGCCAAACCCAACCGAACTGGGGACTCCACCCATGCTCGATCAACTGTCTCTACTGTCCTTCGCCAGCGGCGGCTGGGGCCAGGCGCTGCTGGCCGGCGCCCTGGTGACCGTGTCGCTGGCCCTCGCCTGCCTGCCCGTCGGCCTGCCGCTGGGGCTGCTGGTGGCCCTGGCCGCACGTTCGCGCAAACGCCTGCCACGGGCCTGGGCCACCACCTTCTCCACGGTGTTCCGCGGCCTGCCCGAACTGCTCACCCTGCTGATCATCTACTACGGCTGCCAGATCGCCGCGCAGAAGATCCTTGCCGCCCTGGGCTACCCGGGCGAGGTGCTGATCAACACCTTCCTCGCCGCCATGGTCGCCTTCAGCCTGGTGTTCGCCGCGTTTTCCAGCGAAATCTGGCTGATGGCCTTCAAGACCCTGCCCAAGGGCCAGCTGGAAGCCTGCTCGGCCCTGGGCCTGAGCAAGCGCACCGGGTTCTTCAAGGTGGTGCTGCCGCAGCTCACGCGCATCGCCCTGCCGGGGCTTTCGAACAACTGGCTGAGCCTGCTCAAGGACACCTCGCTGGTGTCGACCATCTCGCTGATCGACCTGATGCGCCAGACTAACCTGGCGGTCAGCGTGACCAAGGAGCCGATGTTCTTCTACGGCGTGGCCTGCCTGATCTACCTGCTGTTCTCGGCAGTCTCGGGCCGGGTCTTCGCCTTGCTTGAAAAACGCAGCAACCGCCACCTGCAAGGAGCCCGCACATGAGCCTCGAACAACTGCTGGCCTACGTGCTCGACCCGGACCTGCTGGAGCGCTACGGCCCTCGCTTCGTCGACGGCCTGCTGGTCACCGCCAAGCTGGTGGCGATCTCGTTCACCCTGGGCGCACTGCTGGGCATGCTGCTGGCCCTGGCGCGGATGTCGCGCAGCCTCGTGCTGCAGCGCCTGGCCGCCGGCTACGTGTACTTCTTCCGCGGTTCGCCACTGCTGGCCCAGCTGTTCCTGCTGTACTACGGGCTGGGCTCGCTCAAGGGTTTCTGGCAGGACGTCGGGCTGTGGTGGTTCTTCCGCGAGGCATGGTACTGCGCCCTGCTCGCCTTCACCCTGAACACCGCGGCCTACCAGGCGGAGATCTTCCGCGCCAGCCTGCTGGCCATCGCCCCGGGGCAGTACGAGGCGGCCAAGGCGCTCAACCTCAAGCGCTCGACCACCTTCTTCAAGGTGATCCTGCCGCAATCGCTGCTGGTGGCCATCGGCCCGCTGGGCAACGAGCTGATCATGATGATCAAGGCCAGCGCCATCGCCTCGCTGGTGACCATCTTCGACCTGATGGGGGTGACCAAGCTGGCCTTCTCGCGCAGCTTCGACTTCCAGATCTACCTGTGGGCGGCGGTGCTCTACCTGCTGATCGTCGAGATCGTCCGGCGCACCCTGAAACACCTGGAGGCCCGCCTGGGCCGCCACCTGAACTGATTGAAGGATACGTTCCATGCATTGCCAAACCATCGTTCTGGGCGCCGGTATCGTCGGCGTCAGCACCGCGCTGCACCTGCAGGCGCGCGGCCGCCAGGTGATCCTCATCGACCGCGACGAGCCGGGCAGCGGCACCAGCCACGGCAACGCCGGGCTGATCGAGCGCTCCAGCGTGATCCCCTATGCCTTCCCCCGGCAGTTCGGCGCGCTGCTGCGCTACGGCCTCAATCGCCAGCCCGATGTGCGCTACAGCCTGCTGCATTTGCCGAAGGCCGCGCCCTGGCTGCTGCGCTACTGGCAGCAATCGGCGCCGGGCCGCGTGGCCGAAGCCGCGGCGGACATGCTGCCGCTGGTGCAGCGCTGCGTCGAGGAGCACGACGCCCTGATCGAGGCCGCCGGGCTGCAAGGCCTGGTGCAGGCCAAGGGCTGGATCGAGGTATACCGCGACAGCGCGCTGTTCGAGCAGGCCAAGCAGGATGTGCTGGGCCTGGCGCGCTATGGCCTGAAATACGAATTCCTCGACCGTGGGCAACTGCAAGCCCGCGAGCAGGGGCTCGACGGCGGCGTGGTCGGCGGCATCCACTGGCTCGACCCGAAGACCGTGAGCAACCCCGGCGGCCTCACCCGTGGCTATGCCGCACTGTTCGTCCAGCGTGGCGGCCAGTTCCTGCATGGCGA
The DNA here is from genome assembly GCF_050586605.1 of Pseudomonas sp. ES1. NCBI lineage: Bacteria > Pseudomonadati > Pseudomonadota > Gammaproteobacteria > Pseudomonadales > Pseudomonadaceae > Pseudomonas > Pseudomonas sp. ES1. Next base: position 6,520 of record NZ_JBOBDM010000088.1, read on the forward strand.
CGCCCGCACCCTGCAACGCAGCGAAGGCGGCTGGCAGGTCGACACCCAGCGCGGCGCGGTCACTGCCGACGAAGTCGTGGCCTGCCTCGGCCCGCAATCCGGGGAGCTCTATGAGCGCCTGGGTTACCACTTCCCGCTGGGGATCAAGCGCGGCTACCACATGCACTACGGCACCCGCGACGGCGCTCCACTGCAGCACTCGGTCTGCGACACCCAGGGCGGCTACGTATTGGCGCCGATGGCCCGGGGCGTGCGCCTGACCACCGGCATCGAGTTCGCCGCCAGCGACGCCCCCGGCAACGAGATCCAGCTGCGCCGCTGCGAAGCCCTGGCGCGCAAACTGTTCCCGGCCCTGGGTGAACGGCTGGACGACAAGCCCTGGCTGGGCCGCCGCCCGTGCCTGCCGGACATGCGCCCGGTGATCGGCCCGGCACCTCGGCACCAGGGCCTGTGGTTCAACTTCGGCCACGCCCACCACGGCCTCACCCTGGGCCCGGTCAGCGGCCGCCTGCTGGCCGAGCTGATGACCGGCGAACGCCCTTTCACCGACCCTGCGCCCTACAGCGCCGCACGCTTCGACTGAACCCTGAGCGGGAGAACAATAACGATGTCCGCACCTTCCAGTCTTGCCAGCCTTGCCACTCCACAACCCACGCCCGACCTGCGCCCGGAGCTGATCCGCATCGAGGGCCTGAACAAGCACTACGGCGCGTTTCACGTACTGCACGATATCGACCTGTCGGTGCGCGAAGGCGAGCGCATCGTGCTGTGCGGCCCGTCGGGCTCGGGTAAATCGACGCTGATCCGCTGCATCAACCGCCTGGAGATCGCCCAGCAGGGCAGCATCCAGGTGGCCGGCATCGACGTGGCCGGCACCGACCGTAAAGCCACCCAGATACGCAGCGAAATCGGCATGGTGTTCCAGCACTTCAACCTGTTCCCGCACATGAGCGTGCTCGACAACTGCCTGCTGGCGCCCACCAGCGTGCGCGGCCTGTCGCGCAAGGACGCCGAGGAACGGGCGCGCATGTACCTGGCCAAGGTCGGCATCGAGAACCAGGCGCACAAGTACCCCAGCCAGCTCTCCGGCGGCCAGCAACAGCGCGTGGCCATCGCCCGGGCGCTGTGCATGAAGCCGCGGATCATGCTGTTCGACGAACCCACCTCGGCGCTCGACCCGGAGATGGTCGCCGAGGTGCTGGACGTGCTGGTGCAGCTGGCCGGCACCGGCATGACCATGCTCTGCGTCACCCACGAAATGGGCTTCGCCCGCCAGGTGGCCGAGCGCGTGCTGTTCCTTGAAGGCGGGCAGATCATCGAGGACAGCCCGCCCGAGCTGTTCTTCGGCCAGCCACGCACGGCCCGGGCGCAGGCGTTCCTCAAGCAGATCCTGCACTGAGCCCGTTGGCGCGGGGCAAGCCCGCGCCGCTTACTGGCCGGCCGGCGTGAGTTGTTTGAGGCGCTCGCTGGCCGGCGCCGGGCGCCCGTACAGATAACCTTGGAAGTGCGAGCAACCTTCGGCCATCAGCCGCTGCATCTGTTCTTCCGACTCCACCCCTTCAGCCGTGGTCTTGATCATCAGGCTGTTGGACAGCTCGGTGATGGCGCGGATGATCGACATCGCCTCGCGGCTGTCGCACATGTCGTGGACGAACGACTTGTCGATCTTGATCCGGTCGAACGGGAACGAGCGCAGGTAACCCAGCGACGAGTAGCCGGTGCCGAAGTCGTCCAGGGAAATCGACACCCCCAGGTCCTTCAGTGCCCTTAAGGTGCGCACGTTTTCCTCGCTGTTGCCCAGCAGCACCGACTCGGTGATTTCCAGCTCCAGGCGCGTGGCCGGCAGCCCCGAGTCGGCCAGGGCCAGGGCCACGGTGTGGACCAGGTTGGCGTTCTTGAACTGCACCGGCGAGAGGTTGACCGACACCGTCTGCTCGGTGCCCCAGCTTGCCGCTTCCTGGCAGGCCAGGTTGAGCGCGCGAACACCGAGTTCGTGGATCAACCCGGTCTCTTCGGCAATCGGAATGAAGTCCATGGGCATGATCATGCCGCGCACCGGGTGCTCCCAGCGCAGCAGCGCCTCGTAGCCGGTGACGCTGTTGCTCTGCTGGTCGACCACGGCCTGGTAGTGCAGTTGCAGCTGGCCCAGGTGCAAGGCCGTGCGCAGGTCGGTCTCCACCAGGCGGCGCTGGCGGGCAGCCACGTCCAGCTCGACATGGAAGCTCTCGAAACGGTTGCGGCCATTGCGCTTGGCCTCGTACAGGGCCATGTCGGCGTAACCGAGCAGTTGTTCGGCGTTGTCGTGGTCATCGGGCGCGATCGCCACGCCGATGCTCACCCCCACGCTGAACTGATGGCCCTCGATATGGAACGGCGGGCTGATGGCATCGATCAGGCGCTGCGCGGTGTTGCGCGCGGCCTCGCGGTTGTCCAGGCCGACCAGCACCACGGCAAACTCGTCACCGCCGAGGCGCGCCAGGGTGTCGTGCTCGCGCAGCTCGCGGCGCAGGCGCTTGCCGAGGGCGCGCAGCAACTTGTCGCCGAAGGCGTGGCCAAGGGTGTCGTTGATGTTCTTGAAGTTGTCCAGGTCCAGGCACAGGGTGGCGGTCAGCTTGCCGCTGTCCTCGCCGCGCACCAGGGCCTGCTTGAGCCGTTCATGGAACAGCGTGCGGTTGGGCAACCCGGTCAGCGCGTCATGGTGGGCCATGTGGTGAATCTGGGCGTGGGCAGCCAGTTCCTCGGTGGCATCCTCGGCCACGTACAGCACGTAGTCGCCCTGCCCGGCGCGACCCTCGCAGCGCAGGGTGCGGCTGCGCAGGGTACGCGGGCCGCTGGCGGTGTCGACGCGGGTTTCGGCAACATAACCCTTGCTGCTGCGCGCGCCGCGGGCCAGTTGCTGCTCCAGGTACTCCGCCGCCTCCGGGGCCAGGCCCTGCCCGGGCAACTGGCCGACCAGGCTGACGCCCTGGCCACCGAACAGGCGCTCGGCCTGGGGGTTGGCCAGCAGGATCTGCTCGCTGGCCAGGTCCTGCACGATGACACTGGCCGGGATATTGCCGATCACCGAGTCGAGGAACTGCGACAGGGTCGTCATTTCCTGGCTGTATTGCTCGGCCAGTTCCTTGGCCTTGAGCAGTTCCAGCTCCTGCTGGCGGCGCTCGGACATATCGCGGGTGATCTTGGCAAAGCCGATCAACTGGCCGCTGCCTTCGTCGAGGATCGGCTCGATCACCACGCTGGTCCAGAAGTGCGAACCGTCCTTGCGCTGGCGCAAGCCGTCTGCCTGGAAGCGCCCGGCTTCCAGTGCGGTTGCCAGGCTCAAGGCCGGCAGACCGGCATCGCGGTCGGCGTCGGTGTAGAACACCGAGAAATGCTGGCCAACGATTTCCTCGGCGTGGTAGCCCTTGGCCCGCTGCGCCCCCGGATTCCAGCTGGCGACGACACCCTCGGGGGTCAGCAGGTAGATGGCGTAGTCGACTACGCTCTGGATCAACAGGCGGGACAGGGTCTCTGGGCTTGCAGCTAGCGGCATGGGATTTACCTGAGCAAGGAAGCTTCCGGACTTCGCGTCAGACCAGTCCGAAAATACGAATTACTGGCATTATGCCGCCAGACGAACGGTTTTTGTGAAGTGCGTCACAAAAAAATCGCGCGTACTCAATGGCGGTACGGTGTGACCAGAAAATTGCGCAACTGCGGTTCGTCGTCCAGCGCGATCTCGCGTACCGGGCGCGGCAGGTCGGCCAGCACGGCCTGGCAGAAGCTCATGGCCGGGGCATCCCCGGCATAGCAACGCAGCAGCCAGTCGACCCGGCCGTCGCTCAGCAACTGCAGGGCCACGGCACGGCCTACTCCCTGGCGCCGATAGCGCTTGAGGATGAACAGGTCGGCCAGCTCCAGTGCATCGATGCCCGGCAGTTCGCTGCGCTCGACCAGCACGAAGCCGGCGATGAAGCCATCCACCAGGACCAGGTGGGCGGCCCAGCCGGGGGACTGCCAGTAGCGCTCGAAGTGCGGCTCGTGGAGGTAGAAGCGCCCGTCCACCTCGACATCCTCCTGCTCCCAGTCGGACGATTCGTAGGCATAGAACTGGTAGAGGTTGCGCACCAGATCGGCCTGCTCGGGGCCGGTCTGCAGCAGTTCGATGGGGGTGGGCATCAAGGGCGCTCGGGCAGTGAGGAAGCGCGATTCTAGCGCCAAGCTGGCAACTGCACAGTACCCTGTGGCAGCAACTTTCTTGCGTTGCTCGCGCCGGCCTCATCGCCGGCAAGCCGGCGATGAGGCCAGTGAGCCACTAACTCAGCGCTGCCACCGCATCGATTTCCACCAGCATGCCGTCCAGCGCCAGCCGCGGTACCGGGATCAATGTGCAGGTCGGGGTCATGTTGCCATCCCAGGCGCGGGTCGCTGCGGCCACCCATTGCTGCAGCCGGGTTTCGCTGTGGTCCGCCACCAGCAGGGTGAGCTTGAACACGTCCTGCAGGCTGGCACCTTTGGAAGCCAGGGCGATCTTGAGGTTGATCAGCGCCTGACGCACCTGCTCGTCGAACTGTGGCGACAGCGCGCCATCCAGGCCCTCGCCGCCCTGCCCGGCCACATACACCAGGCGACTGCCGGCGCGTACTTCGGCGACATGGGAATAGGCGTTGGCGCTGGGGTCGTAGAGGCCTTCGGGGTTGGACAGGGTAAAAGCCTTTGGTTGGGGCATGGGCACGCTCCATCGTGGGAAGAGCGGGCGAGTATCAGACCTCAGGTTTGGTTGAGGTCAAGTAGGGGCGCGACTCTGTCTGTGGGCAGTGAAGGCTGCGAGGTGTCCGGCGGAGGTTTTGCAGCGCCTATGAGATCGAGCGCCGCCCGCGCGGCGCATCGCTGGCAAGCCAGCTCCCACATTTGTTTCGGGCCAATTATGCCTGTGAGGGTACCGCTGCCCGCCTTGGTGCATGTCTAAAGTCAGGCGCAGGGCCTTCAGCGCCCACTTCGAAATCGAGTCGGGCCAACAAGGCGTACAGCGATGTAGTCACAGGAGTGACTGGCCCGAAACAGATGTGGGAGCTGGCTTGCCAGCGATGCGCCGCGCGGGCGGCGCTCGATCTGATAGGCGCTGCAAACCTGTCGCCTTACACCTGGCTGCCCAAACACCATTCCAAGACATGCACCTGGCTGCCCACCCACCCTTCCATGACATACACCCCGCGCCCGCCCCCAGTTGTCTTTACCCGCCACACCCCGCACACTCACTGCCGCCAGCCAGGAAGCGGAGTCCGCAGTGCCCACGCCACGCCAGTTCAGCAAGAAAACCAGCACCAGCAACATGCTGCGGCTCAAGACCAGCGACGGCAGCGCCCAGCGGCCTTACCGAGTCGACTTTGTCCTGCTCGAACATTTCTCCATGGCCAGCTTCACCGTGGCCATGGACGTGCTGGTCACCGCCAACCTGCTGCGCGCCGACAGTTTTGCCTTCACCCCCCTGTCGCTGGGCGGCGGTGACCGGGTGCTCAGCGACCTGGGCCTGGAGCTGGTGGCCAGCCCGCTGGTCCCGACCGAACTGCACGACCTCGACCTGCTGGTGATCTGCGGCGGCCTGCGCACCCCGCTCAAATACCCGAGCCTCGACCGCCTGCTCGGCGACTGCGCCGCCCACGGCATGACCCTGGGCGGGCTGTGGAACGGGGCCTGGTTCCTCGGCCGCGCCGGGGTGCTCGACGACTACGGTTGCAGCGTTCACCCCGAGCAGCGCGCCAGCCTCAGCGAATGCAGCCCGCAAACCCGCATCACCCCGGCCAGCTTCACCCTCGACCGTGACCGCCTCAGCGCCGCCAGCCCCAACGGCGCCATGGAACTGATGCTCGGCCTGGTCCGCCGGCTGTACGGCGATGCCCTGGCCGAGGGCGTGGAAGAGATCCTGTCGTTCTCCGGGGCGCGCTATCGCCAGGTCGGCCCGGGGGCGAAGAAGTCCATGAGCCTGCACCTGCGCACCATCGTCGAGCTGATGGAAAACAACCTCGAGGAAACCCTGAGCCTCGACCAACTGGCCGCCTACTCCGGGCGCTCGCGGCGGCAGATCGACCGGCTGTTCCAGGCCCAGCTCGGCACCTCGCCACGGCGCTACTACATGGAGCTGCGCATCACCAAGAGCCGGCGCCTGCTGCAATATTCCGACCTTTCGGTGATGGAAGTGGCGGTAGCTTGCGGGTTTGTCTCGGTGTCGCACTTCAGCAAGTGCTATGCGGCGTACTTTGGCTACCCACCGTCACGCGAGCAGCGCCTGGGCGAGTAAGCCGCTAGCCCGGCTCATCGAGCAGCTGCCTTATGACACGCTCCTGCCCGTCGTAATCGCCCTCGCCGAAATGCACATGCCGCACCTGCCCCTTGCGATCGACAAAGTAGTGCGCGGGCCAGAACTGGTTACCCCAGGCATTCCAGATCCGATAGTCGTTGTCCACCGCCACCGGATAGCCGATATCCAACCGCTTGACCTGCTCGCGCAGGCTGGCGAGATCGTGCTCGTAGTCGTACTCCGGCGTGTGCACCCCGACCACCACCAGCCCCTGGTCGGCATAGCGCCGCGCCCAGTCGTTGACGTGGGGCAGGCTGCGCCGGCAGTTGATGCAGTCGTAGGTCCAGAAATCCACCAGCACCACCTTGCCCTTGAGCTGCTGCCCCTCCAGCGGTGGTGAGTTCAGCCACTGCTCGGCGCCGGCCAGCGACGGCATCGGGCCGTAGCTGTCGCGTGCCAGCAGGTGGCCGGCCAGCCCCAGCCCGACCAGGGCCAGGGCCACGCCGCCGGCCTTGAGCAGGCGACGTTTGCTCCCTTTACCGCGCGGATCAGTTGTCATGGCAGCTGCTGGTGGCATAAGTGCGGTACTCGACGCTTTGCGGCTTGCCGTTGGAATCGAGGTAGTCCATGCGGGTGTTGACCAGGCCACAGCCAGTGCGCTGGTCATCTTTTACCGACAGGACTTTCTTGATGTCCAGATGGTCCCCGTAGCGATAGTGCATCACGCTGGCGTCGTTCATCGAGGTGCTGCTGGCCTGGGCGGTGATGGCACCCAGGCCAAGGATGGCGAACAGGGCAGCGCTGGTAAAAGTCTTGAGGGTCATGGCATCTCTCCTGGTGCAGCTTCTTGGGTGGGGAGGCATTGCTCCCCGGTCGAGAGCCATTTCAGCGCTGCCAGGTATCGCGCTTGTGTCCGCCCAGGCACCGATGTGCCTGCGCCTGTATCTGCAGCCGCGCCAGATACACTGCAATACAAACCGCCGCAGGCAAGGCCGAACGCGCTCTGTACACTGCGCCCACACCCAAGACAAGGACACCTCCGATGGAACACGTCGATCACATCCTGGTCGTTGACGACGACCGCGAGATCCGCGAACTGGTCGGCAACTACCTGAAGAAGAACGGCCTGCGCACCAGCATCGTCGCCGATGGCCGGCAGATGCGCGCCTTCCTGGAGAACAACGCCGTCGACCTGATCGTCCTCGACATCATGATGCCCGGGGACGACGGCCTGCTGCTGTGCCGCGAGCTGCGCGCCGGCAAGCACCGCAACACGCCGGTGCTGATGCTGACCGCGCGCAACGATGAAACCGACCGCATCATCGGCCTGGAAATGGGCGCCGACGACTACCTGACCAAGCCCTTCTCCGCCCGCGAGTTGCTGGCGCGGATCAACGCGGTGCTGCGCCGCACGCGCATGCTGCCGCCCAACCTGACCATCAGCGAAAGCAGCCGGCTGATCGCCTTCGGCCCCTGGCGCCTGGACACCACCTCGCGTCACCTGCTGGACGCCGAAGGGACGCTGGTGGCGCTGTCCGGCGCCGAATACCGGCTGCTGCGGGTATTCCTCGACCACCCGCAACGGGTGCTCAGCCGCGAACAACTGCTCAACCTCACCCAAGGCCGCGAGGCCGACATCTTCGACCGCTCCATCGACCTGCTGGTCAGCCGCCTGCGCCAGCGCCTGGGCGACGACGCCCGCGAGCCCACCTGCATCAAGACCGTGCGCAGCGAGGGCTATGTGTTCTCGCTGCCGGTGCAACTGCTGGAGTCGCCTGCATGAAATGGCCGCGCACCCTCGCCTCGCGCCTGGCGCTGATCTTCTTCACCGGGCTGGTGCTGGCCTACGGCCTGTCGTTCAGCCTGCAGGCGTATGAACGCTACGTCAGCAGCCGCTCGATGATGCTCAGCAACCTGGAGCTGGACGTGTCCACCTCGGTGGCCATCCTCGACCGCCTGCCCGCCGCCGAGCGCCCGGCCTGGCTGCCGCGCCTGGAGCGGCGCACCTACCGCTACCGCCTCGACGGCGGGCTGCCCGGCGAGGCCATGCCCAGTGCCGAAGCGCCCATGGCCGCCGAGTCGATCGTCAAGGCCATCGGTGATCGCTATCAGTTGACCTTCCTCGAGATCCCCGGCCCCAACGCGCACTTCCAGGCTCACCTGCGCCTGGCCGACGGCGCGCCCTTGACCATCGATGTGACCCCGGCGTCGGTGCCGGTGGCCACCTGGCTGCCGGTGGTGCTGCTGATCCAGCTGCTGGTGCTGCTGCTCTGCACCTGGCTGGCCGTACGCCTGGCCATCGGCCCGCTGACCCGCCTGGTGCAGGCGGTGGACAACCTCGACCCGAACCACCCCGGCCCGCTGCTGGACGAAAGCGGCCCGCGCGAGGTGCGCTACGCCGCCGTCGCCTTCAACGCGCTGCAGGCGCGTATCGCCGCCTACCTCAAGGAACGCATGCAACTGCTTGCGGCGATTTCCCATGACCTGCAAACGCCGATCACCCGCATGAAACTACGCGTCGAGCAGATGGACGACGGGCTGGAAAAAGACAAGCTGTGGCACGACCTCGATGCCATGGAACATCTGGTGCGCGAAGGCGTGGCCTACGCCCGCAGCATGGACAGCGGCACTGAGGCACCGTGCAAGGTCAACCTCGATGCCTTCCTCGACAGCCTGGTGTTCGACTACCAGGACAGCGGCGCCCGGGTTGAGCGCCGTGGCAGCACCCAGGCCACCCTGCAGGCGCGGCCCCACGCCCTGCGCCGGGTGCTGGTCAACCTGGTGGACAACGCCCTGAAATTTGCCGGTGCCGCCCAGCTTGAAGTCGACCATGAGGGCGGCGTGACGCTGATCCGGGTACTCGACGACGGCCCGGGCATCCCTGCGGCGGAGCTCGATGAAGTGCTCAAGCCGTTCTACCGGGTCGAGGGGTCGCGCAATCGCAGCACCGGCGGCACCGGACTGGGCCTGGCCATCGCCCATCAGCTGACCCAGGCCATGGGCGGCAGCCTTACCTTGCGCAACCGCGCAGAAGGCGGGCTGTGCGCGCAGATCGAGCTGCGCTGAGCGGTTCACCCGGCCTCGGGGCACAACTACCTTGGACTGCTTGCACTGGCCTCATCGCTGGCAAGCCAGCTCCCACAGGGTTAGCGCATGGCGCGGGCTGATGCGGTCGGCGTGGGAGCCGGCTTGCCGGCGATGAGGCCATAAAGGCAAACGCGACCTACAAACCGATACACAACCCCCAACCCGCCGACACACTGCAGATACCCCACCCGCACACACTCCCGGCCACGTCCCACTGATCCCAAGGAGTCCTGCCATGTTGACGCACACCCTGACCCGCCCGCTTACCGCCCTCGACCGCATCGGCAGTTGGGGCGCCGACGTGCCGCTTCGGCTATTCCTGGCCTGGGAGTTCTTCGAATCGGGGCTGGAAAAATTCAACGGGGCCAACTGGTTCGCCGACTTGCAGGGGAGCTTCCCGTTCCCCTTCGACCTGCTGCCGGCGGGCCTGAACTGGCAATTGTCGATGTGGGCCGAGCTGCTCTGCCCGCTGCTTCTGCTGTTGGGCCTGGGCACGCGACTGGCCAGCGCGGTGCTGGCGGTGGTGACACTGGTGGCGATTGCCACCGTGCATTGGCCGGCCGAGTGGTCAAGCCTTGCGGAGCTGGCCCAAGGCTATGCGATCAGCGACCAGGGGCATGGCAACTTCAAGCTGCCGCTGATCTACCTGGTGGCGCTGCTGCCGTTGCTGCTCAAAGGTTCGGGGCGCCTCAGCCTGGACCACTGGCTGTGGCGTCGGGCCTGACCCCACAAAAAAGGGCCCACGCTCGGTGAGCGTGGGCCCTGATGCCGGTCAGTCAAGCCAAT
>NZ_JBOBDM010000089.1:0-16603 GCF_050586605.1 Pseudomonas sp. ES1
TTACCGGAGGACGCCAACACCCGCTGCCAGTCCGGCTCGTTCATGCGCCCGAGGATCCTGGCCTTGCCCTCGCCATTCACCGACACGAACAGCGCACTGGCATACCCGCTCTCGCGCTCACCCCCCGCGACCCGCTGCTGGCGGGCGAAGTGGTCGATGCAGCCGTTGTGGGTGACCAGCACCAGGTTGTGGCCGCTGCGCTTGCGTGCCAGGGCTTCGTCGGCGAACTGCTTGTCACAGGTTTCCAGCCAGTCCTGGGTGGCAGCGTCCTGGCCCAGCAGGAAGTGCGAAGTCTGCCGGGTGCGCAGCTTCGGGCTGCTGTACACGTCCGCCCCGGCCAGGCCCAGTTGCCGCAGGCCCTGGCCCACCCGGCCAGCCGCCTCGCTGCCGGCAACGGTGATACCGGTGGGGTCGTCCAGGCATGGCCCGGGGGCGCTGTCGCAGCGTTCGGCATGGCGGATCATCACCAGCACCGCGCCGTCTTTCCATTGCTGCAACAGGCCGCTTTCGCTCAGCTGTTGCTCGTTGCCAAGGTCCACGATGTGCGTCCTCGTCGCCAGCCAGGTACCTACGCCGGCCACGGCCATCAACAGGCCGATGGCGGCACTGATCAGCTTGCGCGAACGTCGGCGCTTGAGGCGGGCCGCAAGGGCAGGGTCGTGCAAGGTCGTGCTGGAAAGCATGTGCCACTCCGATGGCAGTGCGGCGTCGATTTTGGCCGCTGTAATGCCAGGCATTGTGCGAAGTGGCCTGTCGGAGGCCGGTGAAGTGGATGTGAAAAAAACATCCGGCAGCGGCGGCCTGGATGAAACTTCATTCGGCGGCCTACGCTGTAAACTGCCAGACCGCGATTCCGGAGCCCCCGATGCCCCCCATCCTTGAACTGGAAAGCGCCCGCCTGGTGTTGCGCCAATGGCAGGACGACGACCTGCGTGAGTTCGCCGCGCTGTGCGCCGACCCCCAGGTGATGCGCTATTTCCCGGCACCGATGACCCGCCTGGAGGCCGCTGCGCTGATCGGCCGGGTGCGTGGCCATTTCAATGAATTCGGCTTTGGCCTGTGGGCGCTGGAGCGCAAGGACAGCGGCGCCTTCATCGGCATGACCGGGCTGCTCAACGTCAATTTCGAGGCCCCGTTCGGCCCGGCGGTGGAGATTGGCTGGCGCCTGGCCCGGCGCCACTGGGGGCTGGGGTTCGCCAGCGAGGCGGCCTGGACCTGCCTGCGCTGTGCTTTCGCCCAATTGCGCCTGGAGGAGGTGGTGTCGTTCACTACCGAGGGCAATCTGCCGTCGCAGAAAGTCATGCAGGCCATCGGCATGCAGCAGGACCTGGACGGCAGCTTCGAACACCCCCGCCTGCCCGCCGGCCACCCCCTGCGCCCCCACGTGCTGTACCGCATCGACCGGGCCCGATGGCAGGACACCCTGCGTGGCTGACGGGGATGCCCCTCGACGGGGCCGCCGACAAACCCTGTATCATTTGCCGGTATAACCGCGCCGTAATGCCTTGCCAGGAGAACCTTCCATGAGTCACGTACTGGACGACCTTGTCGACCTGTTGAGCCTAGAGTCCATCGAGGAGAACCTGTTCCGTGGCCGCAGCCAGGACCTGGGCTTCCGCCAGCTGTACGGCGGCCAGGTGCTCGGCCAGTCGCTGTCGGCGGCCAGCCAGACGGTCGAAGATGCCCGCCACGTGCATTCGCTGCACGGCTATTTTTTGCGCCCCGGTGACGCCAGCATGCCGGTGGTCTACTCGGTGGACCGCGTGCGTGACGGCGGCAGCTTCAGCACCCGGCGGGTGACGGCGATCCAGAAGGGCCAGCCGATCTTCACCTGCAGCGCGTCGTTCCAGTACGACGAAGAGGGCTTTGAACACCAGGTGCAGATGCCCGACGTGGTCGGCCCGGAGAACCTGCCCAGCGAAGTCGAGCTGGCCAGCGCCATGGCCGACCAGTTGCCTGAGCGCATTCGCGACAAGGTGCTGTGCGCCAAGCCGATCGAAATCCGCCCGGTCACCGAGCGCGACCCGTTCAACCCCAAGCCGGGCGACCCGGTCAAGTACGCCTGGTTCCGCGCCGACGGCAACCTGGCGGACATCCCCGCGCTGCACAAGTACCTGCTGGCCTACGCCTCGGACTTCGGCCTGCTGACCACCGCGCTGCTGCCCCACGGCAAGTCGGTGTGGCAGAAGGACATGCAGATCGCCAGCCTCGACCACTCGCTGTGGTTCCACCGCAACCTGCGCGCCGACGAGTGGCTGCTGTACGCCACCGACAGCCCCTGGGCCGGCAATGCCCGTGGCTTCTGCCGTGGCAGCATCTTCAACCGCGCCGGGCAATTGGTCGCCTCGTCCACCCAGGAAGGTCTGATCCGTCACCGCAAGGACTGGGCATGAGCCTCGGCGATATCCGCCACTGGGTGTTCGATATGGACGGCACCCTGACCGTCGCGGTGCATGACTTTGCGGCCATTCGCGAGGCGCTCGACATCCCGGCCGAGCACGACATCCTCACCCACCTGGCCGCACTGCCGGCTACGGAGGCGGCGGCCAAGCATGCCTGGTTGCTCGAGCATGAGCGCGACCTGGCGATTGCCTCGCAAGCTTCTGAGGGCGCGGTGGAGCTGGTGCGCGAACTGGCTGGGCGCGGTTGCCGCCTGGCGATCCTGACCCGCAACGCCCGCGAGCTGGCCCATGTCACCCTGGAAGCCATCGGCCTGGCCGACTGCTTCCCGATCGAGCATGTGCTTGGCCGCGACGAGGCGACGCCCAAGCCCGATCCGGACGGGTTGTTGCAGATTGCCCGGGCATGGGCGGTGGCCCCGGGCGAGATGGTGATGGTCGGCGACTATCGCTTTGACCTGGACTGCGGGCGAGCCGCTGGCACCAGGACCGTGCTGGTCAACCTGCCGGACAACCCCTGGCCGGAGCTGGCCGACTGGCATGCGGCGGATTGCCGGGCGCTGAGGGCGTTGCTGGGCTGACACCGCACCGCCCTCATCGCCGGCAAGCCGGCTCCCACAGGTACAGCGGAGCGCGGTCATTGTGGGAGCCGGCTTGCCGGCGATAGGGCCACATTGGCCTGAAGATCTGACTAAGCTGCTCTGCACCTTTCCCCTCGATGGAGACCCCTCGAATGAGCAGCAAGGCGATCTACGTCCTCCCCGGCGGCGGCTACGACAAGGTCCAGGTCGGCACCTGCGAGGCCGCCGCGCCCAGCGCCGGCGAAATCACCGTGCGCCTGCACGCCAGTTCCCTCAACTACCACGACTTCGCCGTGGTCAGCGGCATGTGGGGCCCGAGCGAGCGGCGCATCCCCATGGCCGATGGCGCCGGCGAGGTGATCGCGGTCGGTGCCGGGGTCACTGAGTTCAAGGTCGGCGATGCGGTGGTCAGCACCTTCTTCCCCGACTGGCTCGCCGGCCAGGCCCAGGTCGAAGGCTTCGCCAGCGTGCCCGGCGACGGCATCGACGGCTATGCCCGCGAGCAGGTGACCGCCCGCGCCACGTCCTTCACCCACGCCCCCAAAGGCTACAGCCACGCCGAGGCGGCCACCCTGACCACCGCCGGCCTTACCGCCTGGCGGGCACTGATGAGCGACGACCACCTCAAGCCCGGCGACACGGTGCTGGTGCAGGGCACCGGCGGCGTTTCGATCTTCGCCCTGCAGTTCGCCAAGCTGGCCGGCGCCACGGTGATCGCCACTTCGTCCAGCGATGCCAAGCTCGAGCGGCTCAAGGCGCTGGGTGCTGACCACCTGATCAATTACAAGACCACCCCGGCGTGGGGCGAGCAGGTGCGCAAGCTCACCGACAACCGTGGTGTCGATCATGTGATCGAAGTGGGCGGTCCGGCCACGCTTGAGCAATCGATGATCGCTGCACGGATTGGGGGCCATGTGTCGTTGATCGGCATCCTCACTGGTGTGGCCGGGCAGTTGCCGCTGGTTCAGGCGCTGGTGCGGCAGATTCGCCTGCAAGGGGTGCTGGTGGGCTGCCGCGAGCAGCAGCAGGCCATGGTTCGCGCTATCGATGCCAATGGCTTGCGGCCGGTGGTGGATAAGCACTTTGAGTTGGAGCAGATCGTCGAGGCGTTCAGGTATCAGGAGAGCAACAAGCATTTTGGGAAGATTTGCTTGAGTTGGTGAGCTGCAGGTCAGGGCTTTTGAGGCGGGGGCCATGTAGGTGTTCGTCATGGGATCGCATTTGGGCGAACAGGTGCATGGCGATGGATTTGCAGCGCCCTTGAGATCGAGCGCCGCCCGCGCGGCGCATCGCTGGCAAGCCAGCTCCCACATTTGTTTCGGGCCAGTTACTCCTGTTGTTTCATCGCTGTACGCCTTGTTGGCACGACGCGGTATTGAGGTGGGCACCACTGGCGCCTCGCCTGACTTGAGACATGCAGCAAGGCGGGCAGCGGTACCCTCACAGGCATAATTGGCCCGAAACAGATGTGGGAGCTGGCTTGCCAGCGATGCGCCGCGCGGGCGGCGCTCGATTTCACAGGCGCTGCAACCCTGTCGGCAAACACCAGCAAGCCATCACGCCCCGCCCGCACGAGGCAAATCCACAGTAACCAGCAACCCACCCCCCAACCGCGCCCCCAGCGTCAGCGAACCCCCATGGGCATTGGCGATACCGGCAGCAATGCTCAACCCCAGGCCATGCCCCCCACCACTGCGCGACGGGTCAACCTGATAAAACGGCTCCAGCACCTGGCCCAGGTGCTCGCTGTCGATACCCGGCCCCCGGTCACCCACCTGGATACGCAAGCGCTCCGGGCTATCGTGCACCTCGATATCCACAGGCCCCGGCGCATGCCGGTGGGCGTTGTCCAGCAGGTTCTGCAGGCAGCGGCGCAGGCCGCTGGCGTGGGCGTTGAGCGGGCGGGCCTGGCCGTGCAGGCGCAGCTCGCCACCGAGGTCTTCGAAGTCGGCCTGCAGGGCGCGCAGCAGCGCGTCGATAGCCACAGGCTCGCGGGCATTTTCCAGCTCGCCGCTGCGCAGAAAGTCCAGGCTAGCGGCCACCATGTCCTCCATCTGCTGCAGGTCAGCGCGAAAGCGCTGGCGCAGGTTCTCCTGCGGCAGTAGTTCGGTGCGCAGGCGCAGGCGGGTGATCGGCGTGCGCAGGTCGTGGGACACGGCGGCAAAGAAACGGGTGCGCTCGGCGATGCTGTCGATCAGCCGTTGCTGCATGGCGTTGAACGCCTGGGCCGCCTGGCGCACCTCCTGGGGGCCATCGAGGTTCAGCGGCGGGCGGTGGATATCCTGGCCCAGGGCTTCGGCGGCGGCGGCCATCTGCCTGAGCGGGCGCAAGGCGATACGCACCGCGATCAAGGCCAGCAGCACCACCACCACGGTGCGCAGCAGGTAGATGCGGAACAGGAAATCGAACACCAGCGAGCCGATCGAGGCGCTGCGCCAACCCTGGTCTTCGGTGCTTTGCAGGTACAGCAACTGGCCGTCGGGCAGGGTCAGCTCGACAACGCTGCGCACACTGGCCGGCGCCCCGCGCATCAGCAGGCCGGCGCCACCGGGCTGGTTGTCGGGGGCGAGCAGTTGCAGGTGCAGCAGGCGCAGGGGCGCCGGCGCGCCGGTGCGTTCGCTGAGCAGCCGGCGCAGCAGTGCGTCCTGCTCGGGCGTGGCCGGTGCGAGCCCGGCCGGCGCTGCTGGCAACTGCTGCCAGCGCGACGACGCCATGCCTTCGAGCAACGCCGGCAACTGCGCCGGCCGCTCGCGGGCCACCTGCAACAGGTCGGCGAGGCGCCCGGCGAGCAGGCGCAGAGGGATTTCCAGCACCTGGGTCTGGCGCACTTCGTACCAGATGCTGCTGGTGAGCAGCTGCGAGGCGAGCATGCCACCGACCAGGATCAGCACCAGGCGGCCATGCAGCGAACGTGGCCAGCCGCGCTTCATTCGCTGGCCACGTCATTGACCGTGAGCATGTAGCCCTCGTTGCGCACGGTGCGGATCAGCGCCGGGTTGCGCGGGTGGTCGCCCAGGTGCTGGCGCAGGCGGCTGACGCACACATCGATGCTGCGGTCGAAGGGTTCGCGCTCGCGGCCGAATACATGGTTGAGCAAAAAGTCGCGGCTCAGGGCGCGGTTGGGGTGCTGCAGGAACAGCCGCAGCAAGCGGTAGTCGGAGCTGCCCAGGCTGACCACCAGGCCATCAGGCGAGCGCAGCTGGCGGGTGGCGGTGTCCAGGCGCCAGCCGGCGAAGCGCAGCTGGCTGGCTTCGTCCACACGGGCGCGCTCGGGGAAGCTCTGGGTACGGCGCAGCACCACCTTGATCCGCGCCAGCAGCTCGCGTGGGTCGAACGGCTTGGCCAGGTAGTCGTCGGCGCCCATCTCCAGGCCGACGATGCGGTCCACCAGGGTGCCGCGGGCGGTCAGCATGATCACCGGGATATTGCTCTGCACCCGCAGCTCGCGGCACAGGGTCAGGCCGTCTTCGCCGGGCAGCATCAGGTCCAGCACCACCAGGTCGACCAGGCGCTCGGCCAGGCAGCGGCGCATGTCGCGGCCATGGGCCGCCACCGAAGTGCGCAGGCCGGCTTCTTCCAGGTAGAGGGACAGCAACTGGCGGATCTCGGGGTCGTCATCGACGATCAGGATGTGGTCGGGCTTGGACATGGGGCGGGCCTGTAGGTTGGAAGCGCAGGGCACCTTACACCGCGCTTGCTTCAGCGAATGTAACGGAATGTTTTGGGCGACCGAAGGCCTGCCGGGCCGTACATTTGCGCACACAAGATGGCGTGGGGCCGTCTTTAGAATTGCGCCACTCAAATGCGACTGATTTTCTTTAAGGACTTCACATGCCCCACGCATCCTCCCCGCGCCTCCCGGCGACCCTGGCGCCGGCCTTCGGCCTGATGCTGGGCGCCTGCGCCTTGCCAGCCCTGGCCGATACGCTCGACCTGCCCGCCACCCGGGTGGACGGCAAGCAGGACCGCTACAAGGTCGACACGGTGACCTCGAGCAAGATCACCACGCCCTTGCTGGATGCGCCGCAGAGCATCAGCGTGGTGCCGCGCACGGTGCTGGAGGAGCAGAACGCGCAGAGCCTGCAGGAGGTGTTGCGCAATGTGCCGGGCATCACCTTCATGTCGGGTGAGGGCAACCTGGGCTGGGGCGACCTGTTCTCCATTCGCGGCTTCGCCGCCGAGCAGAGCATGACCGTCGATGGCGTGCGCGACGCCGGCATGGCCAGCCGCAACGACACCTTCAACCTGGAGCAGGCCGAGGTCTACAAGGGCACCGGCTCCGTGGAGTCGGGCGTGTCGGCCGTGGGCGGTAGCGTCAACCTGGTCAGCAAGCGTGCGCACCTGGGCGATGCCGGCAAGCTCTCGGCAGGCATCGGCACAGACAACTACAAGCGCCTGACCGCCGACGTCAACCGCCAGCTCAATGACACCAGCGCCGTGCGCGTCAACCTGATGAAGCACTACAACGCGGTGTCCGAGCGCGACGAGGTGGACTACGACCGCTGGGGCCTGGCCACCTCGTTCGGTTTCGGCCTGGGCACCGACACCCGGCTGTGGCTCGACGCGTTCTACCAGAAAGACCGCAACACCCCGGATGGCGGTGTACCGATCCAGCGCGGCACCGATGGCAAGCGCATGCCGGGCGTCGACCGCGATGCCTGGTACGGCGATTCGAGCCTGTATACCCAGCGCAGCGAAACCCGCTCGCTGACCGGCCTGTTCGAACACGACTTCAGCGACGACCTGACCCTGCGCAACCAACTGCGCTGGCAGCAGACCGACAACTGGGCGGTGCTGTCGCCGGCCCGTTTCGTCGCCGCCAATGCCGACGGCAGCCGCACCTGCACCGGCACCCGCTGCGCCAGCCTGGGCTATGTCGGGCTGGGGCCGCGCAGCTCGATCAACGGTATCAGCGCCTACACCGACTACGCCAACAGCGCCAGTGGCTACGGCTACCTGCGCGGCAGCGACTTCGGCCTGTCCAAGCGCTACGAGATCGTCGACAACCAGACCGACCTGCGCTTCAACCTCGACACCGGCGGCATTCACCACGAGGCCGTGACGGGTGTCGAGCTGTACCGCGAAACCTACGGCGGCCTGCACAAGAGCATGAAGGTGCCGGACGGTTCGATGTTCTTCAACCTGTCCGACCCGGCCCACAGCTTTGCCTCGACCCGCACCGACAAGGGCTACGGCGACCCGCGCAGCGTAGTGAAGGACGCGGCCCTGTACGCCTCCGACACCCTCACCCTGGACCCGCAATGGCAACTGCTGCTGGCCCTGCGGTATGACCACTGGCAGGTCGACAGCGAGCGCTCCACCGGCAGCAGCAGTAGCCGCGACGATGCCTTCGGCGGGCGCGCCGGGGTGGTCTACAAGCCGCTGCCCAACGGCAGCATCTACCTGTCCTACAGCCAGGCCGCGCAGCCGTCGGCGGTGGGGGCCAGCACCAACAACCAGATCTACGGCGCGGCCAGCACCGAAGCCTACAAGCCGGCGGTGTCGAAAACCTACGAGCTGGGCACCAAGTGGGAACTGCTCGACGAGCGCCTGAACCTGACTGCCGCACTGTTCCGCACCGAGCTCGAAGACAGCTGGGAATACAGCGAAGGCGAGACCTCGCCGGTGCGTGCGTTGCCGGCCAAGCGGGTCGATGGCATCGAGCTGGGCCTGCAGGGGCAGCTCACCCAGCGCTGGTCGGCCTATGCCGGTTTCGCCGCGATGAAGAGCCGCCAGACCAAGGGCGCCAACAAGGGCGAGGAAGCCAAGAACGTCCCCGACCTGACCGCCAACCTGTGGACCACCTACGACCTCACCGACCAGCTCAGCCTGAGCTACGGGGCCGACTACGTGGGGCGGCGCCGCTACAGCGACAACAAGTACGTCGGCGGGCTGAACAACAACAGCAGCTACGCCAATGGGCCGAGCGGGGTCTACACGGTCTACACCCGCGACCATGAGAAGGCGCCGTCCTACTGGTTGCACAGCCTGGCGGCGCGCTACAAGGTCGACCGCCAGACCACGCTCAACCTGAACGTGTCGAACCTGTTCAACACCTTCTACTACAGCCGCGTCGGCGCCTCGCTCGACGGCTTCCAGCTGTATGGCGTGCCGGGGGCCGGGCGCACCCTGACCGCCAGCGTGGATTACAGCTTCTGATGCTGGTGCAGATCGAAAACCTGTTCAGCGCCGACGAACTACGCGGGCTGCGCCAGCAATTGCTGGCGCAGCCCTGGGTCGATGGCAAGGCCACGGCCGGCGTGCAGTCGGCCCAGGCCAAGCACAACCGCCAGCTGGACGAGGACGACCCGGTCGCCCGCCAGCTGGGCGGGCTGATCCTGCAGCGGCTGTCGGACAACCCGTTGTTCATGTCCGCCGCCCTGCCCAAGCGCATCTACCCGCCGCTGTTCAATCGCTACGCGGCGGGCGAGGGGTTCGGCTTTCACATCGACAACGCCATCCGCGGCATCAAGGGCGTGCGCGAGCGGGTGCGTACCGACCTGTCGGTGACCTTGTTCCTGGCTGAACCGGACAGCTACGACGGCGGTGAACTGGTGATCCGCGACACCTTCGGCGAGCGCCAGGTCAAGCTGCCGGCCGGGCACCTGGTGCTGTATCCGGGCAGCAGTGTGCACCGGGTAGCGCCGGTGACCCGCGGCGAGCGCCTGGCGGCGTTTTTCTGGATCGAAAGCCTGGTGCGCGAGGACAGCCAGCGCAGCCTGCTGCTGGACATGGACGTGGCGATCCAGCGCCTGACGGCACAACAGGCCGACGCCGGTTCGTTGCTGGAACTGACCGGCGTGTACCACAACCTGCTCCGTCGCTGGGGCGACACCTGACCTTGGGAGGTCACCCATGTTTCAACCCTCTTCCTGGCGGCGCCTGCTGGCGCTGCCCTTGATGCTCGGTGCCTGGCTTGGCCTGGCGCAACCGGCCAGCGCGGTGCAGGTCACCGATGTGCTCGGGCGCACGGTCACGGTCGCGCAAACGCCGCAGCGTATCGTGCTCGGCGAAGGCCGGCTGTTCTTCGCCCTGGCCTTGCTCGACCGCGACAACCCCTTCGGGCGGGTGGTCGGCTGGCAGAACGACATGCGCCTGCTCGACCCGCACACCTATGAGGTGTATGCCCAGCGCTATCCGCAAATTGCCAAGCTGCCGTTGATCGGCCAGGCCTCGGAGCAGAGCGTCAGCGCCGAGCAGATCCTGGCCTTGAAGCCGGACCTGGCGGTGTTCAGCATCGCCGGTGAGGGCCCGACCCAGCACAGCCCGGTGGCCGACCTGCTGGCCAAGGCCGGGGTGCCGGTGCTGTTCATCGACTTTCGCGTGCACCCGATCGACAACACCCGGGTCAGCCTGCGTGCGCTCGGCACATTGTTCGACCGTGAGCAGCAGGCCGAGCAATACCTGAGCCTGTATGACCGGCACCTGAAACAGGTCACCGACGCGGTGGCCGGGCTGCCCGACAGCCAGCGGCCGAAGGTGTTCCTCGAACTGCTGGCCGGGGTCTGGCAGGCGCCGGGGCACACCACCGGCAAGAGTGGGCTGGGCAGCCTGGTGGCGGCCGTCGGCGGGCATAACATCGGCGCCGATGTGGTGCCTGGCGCAGTGGGCGACGTGAGTGTCGAGTACGTGCTGCAGGCCGACCCCGACGTGTACATCGCCACCGGCAACCGTGCACCGGGTGTGCTGCTGGGAGCCGGCGTAGCCACCGACACTGCGCGCCAGAGCCTGGCGCGGATTACCGCCCGCCCCGAGTTCGCGCCGCTGCGGCCGATCCAGGCCGGGCAGGCTCATGGCTTGTGGCATGACTTCTACAACTCACCGTTCAACATCCTCGCCATCGAAGCCATGGCGCGCTGGATTCACCCCGAGCGCTTCAAGGACCTCGACCCACAGGCCACCCTGGCCGAGATCAATCGCCTGTTGAACATCGGCCTGGACGGCCAGTACTGGGTCGACGCCCGGTGACCGCGTTGGCGCAGGATGGCGCAGCCCTGGCGGCCGGGCGCTACCGGCGCCTGCTGTGGCGGCGCAGCGGGTTGGTGCTGGGCTTGGCGGCGCTGTTGCTGCTGTCGGTGTTGCTGGACCTGGCCAGTGGCGCCTCGGGCATGGGCCTGGGGCAACTGCTGCACGGCCTGCTCGACCCCGCGACCCTGAGCGGCACCGAGCGGGTGATCATCTGGAACGTGCGCCTGCCCTATTCGCTGATGGCAGTGTTGGTGGGGGCTGCGTTGGCCCTGGCCGGGGCCGAGATGCAGGCGATCCTCGACAACCCGCTGGCCAGCCCGTTCACCCTGGGTGTGTCGTCGGCGGCGGCACTCGGCGCGTCGCTGGCCATCGCTTATCCGCTGGGCGTGGCCTGGCTGGCGCCGGGCGTGCAGGTGACGCTGATGGCGTTCGTCTTCGCCTGCCTGTCGGTGGTGTTGCTGCAGGCCATGGCGCGGCTGCGCGGCGCCGGCGTCGAGAGCCTGGTGCTGTTCGGCATCGCCCTGGTGTTCAGCTGCAATGCGCTGGTGTCGCTGCTGCAGTTGCTGGCGACCGAGGACGTGCTGCAGCAGCTGGTGTTCTGGACCTTGGGCAGCGTGGCCAGGGCCGATTGGCAGAAGCTCGGCATCCTCGCCTTGGTGCTGGCCGCGTTGTTGCCCTTCTCGCTGCGCGCAGCGCCGGCCATGACCCTGCTGCGCATGGGCGAGGAGCGGGCGCGCAGCTTTGGTGTCGACACCCGGCGCCTGCGTTTCGCCTCGCTGGTGCGCATCAGCCTGCTGTCGGCCACTGCCGTGGCCTTTGTCGGCACCATCGGTTTCGTCGGCCTGGTGGGGCCGCATATCGCCCGTTTGCTGGTGGGCGAGGATCAGCGCTTCCTGCTGCCGGCGAGCGCGCTGGTGGGTGCACTGCTGCTGTCGCTGTCGTCGATTGCCAGCAAGCTGATCCTGCCCGGGGTGATTGTGCCGGTGGGCATTGTCACCGCGCTGGTGGGGGTGCCGGTGTTCGTGGTGCTGGTGTTCCGCCGGGGGAGAAACCTGTGAGCCTGTTGATCGATCAATTGTCGGTGGCGTATGGCGCACGGCAGGTACTGCACCAGGTGAGCTTGCCTGAGTTACCGGCTGGCAGCCTGGTGGCGCTGGTGGGGCCGAACGGCGCGGGCAAGTCGACCTTGCTGCGGGCGTTGGCGGGGCTTGAACCCATGCAGGGTTCGCTGACGCTGGACGGTGATGAGGTGACTCGGCTGGGCGTTGCCGAGCGCTCGCGGCGGCTGGCTTACATGCCCCAGCAACTGCCCCCGGGGATCGCCCTGGGGGTGCTGGAAAGCATCATCGTCGGTTTGCGCGTGGGCGGGGCCGACAACCCGCTGGGTACGGCATTCGAGGCGCTGCGCCGGTTAGGGATCGAGCACCTGGCCGAGCAGCCGTTGGGCAGCCTGTCCGGGGGGCAGCGGCAACTGGTGGCGCTGGCCCAGCTGCTGGCGCGCAACCCTCGGGTATTGCTGCTGGACGAGCCGACCAGCGCGCTGGACCTGCATTACCAGTTGCGGGTGATGGATGCGGTGCGTGAGCGGGTTGTCGCCCATCGCTTGCTGGCGGTGGCGGTGCTGCATGACATCAACCTGGCGGCCAGCCATGCCGACTGGCTGGTGGTGCTCAGTGCGGGGCGGGTGGTGGCCTGCGGTACACCGGAGCAGGTGCTGGTGCCGGGGCTGCTGGCCGAGGTGTATGGCGTCGAGGCGCGGGTGGAGCGCTGTTCGCGGGGGCGTTTGCAGGTGTTGGTGGATCGGGCGGCGGGGTGAGCTGTGCGGGCCCTATCGCGGGGCCCGAACGGATTACACCGGTGCTTGATCCGGCACCAACCGATCCCGGCTGTTGGACAGGTGCAAGCACACCGCCGCCCGCGCGGCGTCCGGGTCCTGGCGGCGGATGGCATTGAGGATCGCCTCGTGCTCCAGGTTGGCCAGGTACGCCTGCCTTGCCAGCCTGGCTCCGGCGCGGTCGGCCTGGGCCAGGCGGTTGCGCGGGATCAGCGCGCTGCCCAGGTGCGCCATCATCTCGCCGAAGTACAGGTTGCCGGTGGCCTCGGCGATCAGCAGGTGGAAGCGCCGGTCGGCTTCGATGCAACTGTCGCCGGCGGCGGCCAGGTCTTGATAGTCGTCCAGGGCCTGGCGCATCTGCGCCAGGTGCCGATCGGTGCGGCGCAAGGCGGCCAGCGCGGCAGCCTGGCCTTCCAGGCCGATGCGCAGCTCCAGCAGGTCACGCACGCTGGCGGCGCTTTCGGCGCCCACCCGCAGGCCGGCCTGGGCCTGGCGTTCGATGACGAAGGTGCCGATGCCGTGGCGCGGCTCCACCAGGCCCGAGGCCTGCAACTTGGACAGCGCTTCACGGACCACGGTGCGGCTGATGCCGTGCTCACGCACCAGGGTGTTTTCCGAGGGCAAGCGGTCGCCGGGCCTGAAGGTGCCCAGCAGGATCTGCTGGGTCAGGCTGGAGACCAGGTCGTGGGCGCGGCTGTGGCCGCGTTTGCGCGGGGTGTCTTGGGTGTCCATGCGGGGCTCGCTGAGGCGCCGGCACAAGTGGCTGGCCGATCCGCCGAGCCTAGCAGGCTTGCTTGTACGACAAGTTAAAAAAATGAAAATAATTTACCCCATTGACCAGCCGCAGTTACTTGCGCGTGAGTGACTTGTTTTTATCATTTCGCTGCTTTTAGGCGTTTTATCTACTTGTATTTTGCTTTTTGCTGCCTGTTTTCGATCTTGTCGTACAACTTTGCGACGCCTATGATTCGTTCACCTGGATGTCAGACAACAGGGTGTTTGCCCAACGCCCGGACCTCCATCGACCCGCACAAAAACAATTAGTGGGAGATACACCTGTGAACCACACCCTCGATCCGTCCGCCGGGCGCGATGCCGTGCTGAGCAGCGCGGTGGCCAAGGTCAAGCGCCACGTCCTGCCGCTGTTCGTCATCATGTTCATCGTCAACTACCTGGACCGCGTCAACATCGGTTTCGTCCGCCCGCACCTGGAGAGTGACCTGGGTATCAGCGCGGCGGCCTATGGCTTCGGCGCCGGGCTGTTCTTCATCGGTTACGCGCTGTTCGAAGTGCCGTCGAACATGCTGTTGCAGAAGGTCGGCGCGCGCCTGTGGCTGACCCGCATCATGTTCACCTGGGGCCTGGTGGCCACGGCCATGGCCTTCGTGCAGAACGAAACCCAGTTCTACGTGCTGCGCTTTCTGCTGGGGGTTGCCGAGGCCGGGTTCTTCCCAGGGGTGATCTACTACTTCACCCGCTGGCTGCCGGCCGCCGAACGCGGCAAGGCCATCGCCATCTTCCTCAGTGGCTCGGCCGTGGCCTCGTTGATCTCCGGGCCGTTGGCCGGGGCGCTGATGCAGATCCAGGGCATGGGCCTGCACGGCTGGCAATGGATGCTGTTCATCGAAGGCATGGCCTCGGTGGCGCTGTGCTTCTTCGTGTTCTTCTGGCTCGACTCCAAACCCCATGACGCCAAGTGGCTGAGCCGCGAAGAGCAGGACGCGCTGGTGGCGGCCATCGACCAGGAGCAGCGTGAGCGCGAGGCGGGCGGGGTGGTCAAGGCGTCGTCCTGGAGCCTGCTCAAGGACCGCCAGATCCTGCTGTTCTGCCTGATCTACTTCTGCATCCAGCTGACCATCTATGCCGCGACCTTCTGGCTGCCGAGCATCATCAAGCGCATGGGCGACCTCAGCGACCTGCAGGTGGGCTTCTTCAACTCCATCCCCTGGCTGATCTCGATCATCGCCATGTACAGCTTCGCCGCCTGCGCCCGGCGCTGGCGCTTCCAGCAGGCCTGGGTGGCGGTGGCGCTGCTGGTGGCGGCGACCGGCATGTTCATGTCCACGACCGGCGGGCCGGTGTTCGCCTTCGTCGCCGTGTGCTTTGCGGCCATCGGTTTCAAGGCGGCCTCGTCGCTGTTCTGGCCAATCCCCCAGGGCTACCTGGATGCACGGATCGCTGCGGCGGTGATCGCCCTGATCAACTCGGTGGGCAACCTCGGCGGCTTCGTCGCCCCCACCACCTTCGGCTTGCTGGAGCAGCAGACGGGTTCGATCCAGGGCGGTTTGTACGCCTTGGCGGTGACCTCGGTCGTGGCCGCCATTGCGGTGTTCTTCGTCCGTACCCGCGCCAAGGGCGTGCCTGCCCAAGACCTCAAGGCCGCCTCGGCCAACTGATTGCGAGAGAGACCTCATGAACATGCACAGCACCCCACAGGTTCAACACGACACCCCGGTAGTCACCGACCTGCGCGTGGTCCCGGTGGCCGGCCACGACAGCATGCTGCTCAACCTCAGTGGCGCCCATGGCCCGTACTTCACCCGCAACGTGGTGATCCTGCGCGACAGTGCCGGCAACACCGGCCTGGGCGAAGTGCCGGGCGGAGAGGCCATCCGCCAGACCCTGGAAGACGCTCGCGCGCTGGTGGTCGGCCAGCCTATCGGCCACTACCAGCGCGTGCTCAACGCCATGCGCCAGGCCTTCGCCGGGCGCGATGCCGGCGGGCGTGGCCTGCAGACCTTCGACCTGCGCATCACCGTGCATGCGGTGACTGCCATCGAGTCGGCGCTGCTCGACCTGCTCGGCCAGCACCTGGGCGTGCCCATGGCCGCGCTGCTCGGCGAAGGGCAGCAACGCGAAGCAGTGAAGATGCTCGGCTATCTGTTCTACATCGGTGACCGCAACCGTACCGAGCTGGCCTATCGCAACGAGGCCGACGCCGATGACGACTGGTTGCGCCTGCGCCATGAACAGGCCATGACCCCGGAGGCGGTGGTGCGCCTGGCCGAAGCCGCCAAGGCCCGCTACGGCTTCAACGACTTCAAGCTCAAGGGCGGGGTGCTGCGCGGCGAGGAGGAGATGGAAGCCGTCACCGCGCTGGCCGAACGCTTCCCCGAGGCGCGCATCACCCTCGACCCCAACGGTGCCTGGTCGCTGAAACAGGCCATCGCCCTGTGCCGCGACAAGCACGCCGTGCTGGCTTATGCCGAAGACCCCTGTGGCGCCGAGAACGGCTACTCCGGCCGTGAGGTGATGGCCGAGTTCCGTCGTGCCACCGGCCTGCCCACCGCCACCAACATGATCGCCACCGACTGGCGGCAGATGGGCCATGCGATCCAGTCGCAGGCGGTGGACATCCCCCTGGCCGACCCGCACTTCTGGACCCTGCAGGGCTCGGTGCGGGTGGCGCAGATGTGTCACGACTGGGGCCTGACCTGGGGCTCGCATTCCAACAACCACTTCGATATTTCGCTGGCCATGTTCACCCAGGTGGCCGCCGCCGCGCCGGGCGAGATCACCGCCATCGACACCCACTGGATCTGGCAGGACGGCCAGCGCCTGACCCGCGAGCCACTGCGCATCGTCGACGGCCATGTGCGGGTGCCGGAGCGTCCGGGGTTGGGGGTGCAACTGGATGAGGATCAACTGGCCAAGGCCCATGAGTGCTACCGCAACATGGGGCTGGGGGCGCGTGATGACAGCGTGGCGATGCAGTACCTGGTGCCGGGGTGGGCGTTCGACAACAAGCGGCCTTGCCTGGTGCGTTGATTTCTGTACGGGCCTCATCGCCGGCAAGCCGGCTCCCACAGGTTCAGCGCAAA
>NZ_JBOBDM010000090.1:0-16030 GCF_050586605.1 Pseudomonas sp. ES1
GCCGCTGAATGCGCATACATCTATAAAAACCAGCACCCTAAGCCCCGAGCCCGAGCCCGAGCCCGAGCCCGAGCCCGAACCCTCACCCCAACTCAAGCCAAATCGGCGCATGATCCGAAGGCTTCTCCATCCCCCGCAACTCATAGTCAATCCCCGCCGCCTTGACCCGAGGCAGCAACCCCTGCGAAGCCATGATCAGGTCAATCCGCAGCCCACGCTTGGGCTCATCCTCGAACCCCCGGCTGCGATAGTCGAACCAGCTGAACTGATCAGCCACTTCCGGGTACAGATGGCGGAACGTGTCGACCAGCCCCCAGCCCTTGAGCCGCTCCATCCACTCGCGCTCTTCAGGCAGGAAACTGCACTTGCCAGTCTTCAACCAGCGCTTGGCGTTGTCCGCCCCGATACCGATGTCGCAATCCTGCGGCGAAATGTTCACATCACCCATCACCAACAGCGGCTGGTCATTCTTGAACTGGCTCTCCAGCAACACTTGCAGGTCGCTGTAGAAACGCTGTTTGGCCGGGAATTTGGTGGGGTGGTCACGGCTCTCGCCCTGGGGGAAGTAGCCGTTCATCACCGTGATCGGCGTGCCGTTGCGGTCGGCGAAGGTGCCCCAGATGAAGCGGCGCTGGGCATCTTCTTCATCACTGGCGAAACCCTTGTACAGCGACAGCGGCTGTTCCCGAGACAGCAGCGCCACGCCGTAGTGGCCTTTCTGGCCGTGGTAATGCACGTGGTAGCCGAGCGCCTCGACTTCAGCCAGCGGGAACTGTTCGTCGCTGACCTTGGTTTCCTGCAGGCCGATCACGTCCGGCTGGTGCTTGTCGATCAGTGCCGCCAACTGGTGCGGGCGGGCGCGCAGGCCATTGATGTTGAACGAGACGACTTTCATGGAAAGACAATCCTGATAAAAGCCTCGAATGCTAGCCGACATCGCCGGCGGCGGCCAGCGTGGCGACCCAGGGTTGGCGCTGCTAACGTGCTGTGGGAGGTGAACCATACGCGGTGCAGTAACTCCAAGGCACTGCACGCCCATTCCAGGAGGACCGCCCGCGATGCCCGACGCCCTAGCCGCACCAGCCCGTATTTGCCTGCTCGACGAAGGCTACGCCCGCGAGGCTCGCTCGCTGCTCTATCACGCCTACCGCCATGAACCGACCTTTGCCTGGCTGTTCGAAGCCCAGCGGCCTGGCTATGAGCAGCGTCTGCGGGTGCTGGTGCGCGAATGGCTGCGCCAGCACTTCTACCTGCAGTTGCCGGCGATCGGCCTGCTGGTGGATGACCGCCTGGTCGGGATCGCGCTGATCGTGCCGCCACAACGTCGATTGGGTGTGGCTGACAGCTGGGCATGGCGCCTGCGCATGATGCTCGGCACTGGCCTGCGCTGCACACGCCGCTACCTGGACTACCAGGCTGCGCTCGCGGGTTGTCTGCCGAGCGGGCAGGTGCATGTACTGCCGCTGCTGGGTGTGCACCCGCAGTTCCAGGGGCAGCACTACGGCGAACAGTTGCTGCAAGCGGTACACGACTGGTGCGCTGATGACCCGACCACCCAGGGCGTGGTGCTGGATACCGGCAATGCACACTACCTGGCCTTCTATGAGCGCCAGGGCTATGAGGAGATCGGCGAGGTCGCTGTAGGGCCAATCCGAGAAAGGGTGTTCTTTCATCCCAATCCGGTGTCGTCCAATGCGACAGTTGTGTGACCGGTATTGACAGGCGGCACCCTTGACCGGCCCGCTCTGGTAGCATGCGCCGCATGACGTATTCAGGACGACTTTGCTGGGGCCTGCTGCTGCTGGCCGCCAGCTCCATGACATGGGCGCAGAGCGAGTTACTGGTCCGGGTGAAACCCGCCAACAAGCCGCTCAAGGCCAATATCGAAGGTTATATCGGCAGCCTCGGCGAGCGCGATGAAGAAGCGCTGCTGCGTTTCAGTCGCGGCGCCGAGGAGCAGACACGCAAGGCGGCGCAGGCGCTGGGTTATTACCAGGCACGCATCGACAGCGAAGTGAAGGCGCCGAGTGACAAGGACAAGCCCCCGCAACTGATCATCCGTGTCGATCCGGGTGAGCCGGTACGCCTGCGCAACGTGACTGTGCGTATCGAAGGGCCGGCCAGCGAAATGAAGGCATTTCGCATCCCCGACAGCA
Source organism: Pseudomonas sp. ES1 (assembly GCF_050586605.1). Classification (NCBI taxonomy): domain Bacteria; kingdom Pseudomonadati; phylum Pseudomonadota; class Gammaproteobacteria; order Pseudomonadales; family Pseudomonadaceae; genus Pseudomonas; species Pseudomonas sp. ES1. Next base: position 2,157 of record NZ_JBOBDM010000090.1, read on the forward strand.
AGGCGCTGCGCCCCGGCGAGCAACTCAATCATGGGCATTACGAAGATGCCAAGCGGCTGATCCTCAACCAGGCGTCGCGCTATGGTTTTTTCAGTGGCCGCTTCACGCGCCAGCGTCTGGCGGTCGACCCGCAGGCCGGTGTCGCCGACATCGAACTGGTCTACCAGAGCGGCCCACGCTATCGCCTGGGTGCGGTGCACTTCGGCGGTGACACGCCCCTGGACCAGGACCTGCTGCAGCGCATGGTGCAGTTCCAGCCCGGCACCCCTTACGACTCGGAGTTGATCGCCGAGCTCAACAACGATCTGCAATCGAGCGGCTATTTCGAAGGCGTACGGGTGGATGCCGCGCCGACCGCCGCCGTGGGCGAAGACATTCCCGTCGAAGTTCGCCTCGACACCCGTAAACCACGCACCATGGGCCTGGGCCTGGGCTTTTCGACCGACGTCGGTCCGCGTGCCAAGGCCAACTGGACCCGCCACTGGGTCAACCCGCAAGGCCATAGCTACGGTTGGGAGACTGAACTGTCGGCGCCTCGGCAGAACGTCGGCCTGTGGTACGACATCCCGCTCGATCCACCGCTCACCGACAAGTTGCGCTTTGCCGGCGGCTACCAGAACGAGGATATCGCCGGCACCGACACGCTGAGCAAGCTGCTGACCGTAGGCCCGGAATGGCACAGCAAACTGCCCAGCGGCTGGCAGCGGGTGATCTCGCTCAAGTACCAACGCGAAGAGTATCGCCTGGGTGACGACTCGGGCCTGAGCAACCTGCTGATGCCGGGGGTCAGTTTCGCCTACCTGCGCAGCGACAACCGGATCGATCCGCACCAGGGTTATCGGCTGCAGTTCGACCTGCAGGCGGCCAAGGAAGGGCTGGGTTCGGATACCAACCTGGTGCACGGCAACGTGCTGCTCAAAGGCCTGACCACCCTCGGCCACAACCACCGTTTCCTCGGCCGCGTGCAGTTCGGCGGCAGCGCCACCAACGGCTACCAGCAGAACATCCCACCGTCGCTGCGCTTCTTCGCTGGTGGCGACCAGAGCGTGCGTGGCTACGACTACCAGTCGTTGTCGCCAGAGAACAACAAAGGCGACCGTATCGGCGGTCGCTACATGGTGGCCGGCAGTGCCGAATACCAGTACTCGATCGCCGAAAAATGGCGCCTGGCAACCTTCATCGACCAGGGCAACTCGTTCAACAGCCTGGAACTGCCTAGCCTCAAGACCGGTGTCGGCATCGGCGTGCGCTGGGTCTCGCCGGTAGGGCCGCTACGCCTGGACCTGGCCCACGCGCTGGATGACGACGGTGGTTTTCGTTTGCACTTTTCCATGGGGCCCGAGCTGTGATGCGTGTGTTCAGATACCTCTTGCTCGTTATCTGCGCCTTGTTGCTGCTGATCGCCTTGGCGCTGGGCCTGGTGCTGGGTACCCAGGCAGGCAGCCGCTGGGCGGTGGGGCTGGTGCCGGGGCTTGAGGTCAGCGACTTCGCAGGGAGCCTGGGTGGCAGTTGGCAAGCCAGCCAACTGCGCTGGGTTGACGGCCAGAGCCGGATCGAGCTGCAAGCCCCGCAGCTGGCCTGGTCCCCTGCCTGCCTGTTGCGCGCCACCCTGTGCATCGAGCGTCTGCAGGCCGAGCGTATCGACATGGCCTTCGCCCCGGGCGAAAGCGAGCCCGACAGCGGCCCACTGCAACTGCCGGCGCTGAACCTGCCGCTGGCCATCGAACTGGGCGAGGTCAAGGTCGGCCAGCTGCGGCTGGATGGCAGTGAGCTGCTTGGCAATCTGCAACTGGCTGCGCACTGGACTGCGGCCGGCCTACGGGTCGACAGCCTGCAACTGCAGCGCGACGACCTGCACCTTGACCTGCAGGGCGTGTTGCAACCGCAAGGCAACTGGCCGCTGCAACTGCAAGGCACCTTGCAACTGCCGGCCGTGGACGGCCAACCCTGGCAGTTGGCGTTGAGTGCCAAGGGCGAGCTGCAACAGACACTGACGCTGGACGCCACCAGCAGTGGCTACCTCGATGCCCGCTTGAACGGCGAGCTGCAGGCCCTGGCCGAACACCTGCCGGCGAAACTGAGCCTGCGCGCCGAGGCGTTCAAGCCCGCCGCCAGCCTGCCCGACACCCTGCAACTCAACCAGCTCAGGCTCGACGCCCAGGGCGACCTGCTCAAGGGCTACCAGCTGTCCGGTGCGGCCACGCTGCCGGCGGAGCAGGGCCCGGTGGGCCTGGTGCTGGCCGGCAAGGTGGACGCCAAGGGCGCCCGGCTCGATGCCCTGGACCTCAATGCCAGCGATACCCAGCGGGTCAAGCTGCAGGCCAGTGCCGACTGGCAGCAGGGCTTGAGCGCTGACGCCAGCATCGACTGGCTCGATTTCCCCTGGTTGCGCCTGTACCCCCTCGAACAGCCACCGCAGGTGACCCTCAAGCGTTTCAATGCGCAGGTGCAGTACCGCGATGGCAACTACAAGGGCGTGTTCAACGGTGACCTGGATGGCCCGGCAGGCGCCTTCACCGTCGCCAGCCCATTCGACGGTGATCTCGGCCAGGTGCGGCTGCCGCAGCTGGCGCTGAGTGCAGGGCAGGGCAAGGCGGCCGGCAGCGTCGCCTTGCGCTTTGCCGACACCCTGGCCTGGGATGTCGACCTGCAGCTGGCAGCGCTAGACCCGGCCTATTGGCTGGCCGAGCTGCCCGGTACCCTGGCCGGGCCATTGCGCAGTCAGGGCGAGCTGAAGAATCAGCAATTGCAGCTCAAGGCGCAGCTCGACCTCAAGGGGCGCCTGCGTGGCCAGCCAGCCGTGCTCAAGGTGGATGCCGACGGCAAGGGCGACCACTGGACCCTGGGCAGCCTGGCGGTGCAGCTGGGCGACAACCGCATCAACGGCAGTGGCAGCCTGCAGCAGCGCCTGGCTGGGCGTGTTGACCTCGACCTGCCGCGGCTTGGCCAGCTCTGGCCGCAGCTGCAGGGCCAGGTCAAGGGCCGCCTGGACCTGGCTGGCACCCTCGCTGCGCCCCAGGGCAGCCTCACGCTGCACGGCCAGCAACTGGCGCAGGCCGACAACCGGGTACAGCGGCTGGACCTCGATGCGCGCCTGGACAGTGCCCAGCGGGGGCAGCTCACGCTCAAGGCCGGCGCTATCCGCCTGGGCGATACCCCGTTGGGCAACCTGGATGTGCAGGGCAAGGGCGATATCCGCCAGCAGGCTGCCACCCTGGCGCTCGATGGCCCGCAGCTCAAGCTCGACCTGGCGCTCGACGGCACACTCAGCAAGGGCGACTGGCGCGGTCGCCTGGCCAGCGGGCGTATCCAGGCCGGTGGCCAGGACTGGCAACTGCAAGCCCCGGCGCGCCTGCAGCGCCTGGCCAGCGGCCAGCTGGATTTCGGTGCCCATTGCTGGCGCGCAGGCCAGGCCAGCCTGTGTGGCGAGGACCAGCGCCTGGCGCCAGAGCCGCGCCTGCGCTATCACCTCAAGCAGTTCCCACTGGACAGCCTGGCGCAATGGCTGCCCAAGGACTTCGCCTGGCAGGGGCTGCTCAATGCCGACATCAACCTCGATATCCCGGCCAGCGGCCCCAAAGGCAGTATTCGTGTCGATGCCGGCGGCGGCACCCTGCGCGTGCGCGACAAGGGGCGCTGGGTTGATTTCCCCTACCAGGTGCTGCGCCTGGACAGCACCCTGGCACCGCGTCGGGTGGACACCCACCTGGCCTTTCGTGGCGAGCGCCTGGGGGAGCTGACCCTCGACACCCGCCTTGACCCGCTTGGGCGCAACAAGCCGCTGTCCGGCGAGTTCCGCCTGGCCGGGCTGGAGCTGTCGGTGGCCCGGCCGTTCCTGCCGATGGTCGAGCGCCTGGCCGGCCAGCTCAATGGCAGCGGGCGCCTGTCGGGCAGCTTGTTGGCACCGCAGGTCAACGGCAACCTGGCGTTGAGCGGTGGTGAGGTCAGCGGCGCAGAATTACCGGTAAGCCTGCAGGCACTTTCACTCCAGGCGCTGATCGCCGGCGAGCAGGTGCAGCTCAAGGGCGACTGGCGCAGTGGCGACGCCGGGCGTGGCGAGCTGGCCGGGCAGATGACCTGGGGGCAGGCGCTGGCCATGGAGCTGCGCCTGAGCGGCCAGCAGCTGCCGGTCACTGTCGAGCCCTACGCGGTGCTCGAGGTTGCGCCCGACCTGGTCATCCGCCTGGTCGACGACAAGCTGGCGGTAACCGGCAAGGTACTGGTGCCCAAGGGCGAGATCACCGTGCGTGAACTGCCACCGTCGACGGTGCAGGTATCCGACGACACGGTGATCCTTGGCCACCAGGCGCAGGAGGGCAAGCCGCCCATGGCGGTGGCAATGGACATCGACGTCGAGGTCGGTCGCGACAAGCTGTCGTTCAGTGGTTTCGGCCTCACCGCCAACCTGCTTGGCCACGTGCACATCGGCGACAACCTCGATACCCGCGGGGAGCTGAGCCTGGCTGATGGTCGCTACCGCGCCTATGGCCAGCGCCTCACCATCCGCCGGGCACGCCTGCTGTTCGCGGGCCCCATCGACCAGCCGTACCTGGATATCGAAGCGATTCGTCAGGTGGATGACGTGATTGCCGGTATTCGCCTGAGCGGCAGCGCCGAACAACCCACCACCAAGGTGTTTTCGGAACCGGCGATGAGCCAGGAACAGGCGTTGTCCTATCTGGTGCTGGGGCGGCCACTGGGTGCTTCTGGTGAAGACAGCAACATGTTGGCCGAGGCAGCGCTGGGCCTGGGTTTGGCGGGCAGTGCCGGGATTACTGGCAGCCTGGCGTCGAACCTGGGGATCGAAGATTTCCAGCTCGACACCGAGGGCTCGGGCACCAGCACCAGTGTGGTCGCCAGCGGCAACCTCAGCGAGCGGCTGAGCCTGCGTTACGGTGTGGGGGTTTTCGAGCCTGCCAATACCATTGCCCTGCGTTACAAGCTGAGCAAGAAAGTCTACCTGGAGGCCGCCAGCGGCCTGGCCAGCTCGCTGGACATCTTCTACAAGCGCGACTTCTGACCGTTCGCGCTCGTCCGCGCCGGCTGCCAGTGGCCGGGCGCGGACGCCTCTGGTCGTCTCATTCATCCGTTCAACGCTTAGCGAACCGGGCAATCCTGGCGCCGAATATTGCCGATCTGTCGCAGGCTAAGCCCGTATTTGTCGGCCAACAGGCTGCGTGACAGGCCGTTGGCGCTTTCCTTTTGAATCTGCTGGTTGCGCAGCTGGCGCTGAAAGTGGTCGGCCTTGGGGATCTCCAGCGCCAGGCCGGCAAAGCGCTTGATCAGCGCGTCGAGCGCTTCGGGCGGCAAGACATCTGCCAATTTGGTACGTGAGCGGTGCTTGGGGATGTACTTGGGGCGCCCGCCGAACGCACAGGTAAGCCGGTAGGCATTTTCGAGGCCGATGCATTCGATCAGCACCTGCAGTGATTGAGGCAGTTGGGTTACTTCGATGTTGTTGAGGTCTGGCATGTCCACGCAAGGCATCCTTGGGCTGTGGGATCGTTTGACGCGTGGCCTGTGTATCGACCACACACCGAGGGTTGCCATGGCGCGGCTGGGCGCTTGGCTCGCCTCGATTTTCAAACAGCATCAGAAAGGGTCGCTAGGCGCGAATCGGACCGGCACTTGTAGCCTTGTCGGCACGACAATTGAAAGCAAACGGGATAATCGGTGTATGAAAATTCTTCACCCTTGCGCTACAGGCCCCAAAAGTCATAGAGAAGACCTTCCATGGTGGCATTTTGGGTGTGGTACCCCATGCAATTGCAGGGGAACAATATTCCCAGGTATCCGGGCGTTGATCGGCGAGGTAATTTTGTGTCAGGCAAGCAGCGAATCTGATGCTGCTGGGAGGTATGCGTCGTAGGTCGGCAGGAAAATCAGCGTAGGACATGGCAGCGAGGTATCATGGCGCCGGCTCCAAGCGAGCCTCATGTCCCCGATGTCGCAAGGAACTCCCGATGACACATGTGCAGCGCCTGAAATATTCGATCCTGATCATCCTGGTGGTACTGGGGATCATGCTCGGCCTGAGTCACCTGCAGAAGCAGGGCACCATCAGCGAGCAGACATTCCAGTTCATCGCCATCGCCGTTGCGGTGGTCGTGGTGGTGATCAACGGGATCCTGCGGCGCAAGGTCAAGCCCTGAGGCGGGCCGGCCGGCGGATCAAGGCCGGCCACACGCTCAACGCAAGGTGGGCTGCTCGAGTACGGCGCGTGCCTGGGGCTCGAGGCTGTAGCACTTGTCGTTGCCCAGGCTGATCACACCTTCGGTGCACAGCCGCTTGAGCACCTCGCGCACGCTGAGGAACGACAACGGAATGTCCAACTGCTCAAGGTGCGCGTGGACACCACGCACGCCAATGCTGCGGCCGTTGCGATCGGCGCTGTGCAGGGCGTCGATGACTTTGAGGCGGATCAGGCTGGTACGCAGCCCGTAGACGCGCAGCAGCTCGCGAATCTGCTCGTTGCCGGTGCGCACTTCCTGTGCGCAGGGCGTGCTGACCGGGCTGTGCGCCGCCGGCAGCGAAGGTTGTTGGTTGTACATGCGAATGCTCCTTTTCATCGACCGCAGCGGATTCATCGTTGTTGCCTCTCTCACCTATTAAGACGAACGAGAACGGCAAAACTGCAGTCCCTCGGTAAAAAAATCTGACACGCCTTGTTGAAGACGTTGCAGCAGGCAAGAGGGCGTAAAATTTTCATCCGGCCATTCGTCTGATCGGGATAACCCCCGATTGCACGAGGAGTGCCTGTGATCCCTCTTTCGCGTCCTACCCTGCGCCTTGGCCTTGCCGCCGCCCTGGTCGCCTCCAGCCTGCTGGCGCAGGCGCGCGAGGCTAGCGGCGAAGCCTCTGCGCAGATCCGCCGCACCAGCTTTGGTGTGCCGCACATCCTGGCCAATGACGAGCGTGGCCTGGGCTATGGCATCGGCTATGCCTACGCCCAGGACAATCTGTGCCTGCTGGCCAACGAGGTGCTGACGGTCAACGGCGAGCGCTCCCGCTACTTCGGGGGTGACGGCAAGACCGTGGAGCAGCGCGACAACCTCGCCAGCGACCTGTTCTTCACCTGGCTCAACAACCCTGTCGCAGTCAACGGCTTCCAGCAGGCCCAACCGGCAGCGGTGCGCGACCTGCTGGAGGGGTATGCCCGCGGCTATAACCGCGCCCTGGGCGAGCGTCGGGCTCAAGGCCTGCCTGCCGAGTGCGGGGCGGGCGACTGGGTGCGGCCGATCACCAGCCTGGACCTGGTCAAGTTGACCCGCCGCTTGTTGGCCGAAGGTGGCGTAGGCCAATTCGCCGAGGCCGTGGTGGCGGCGACCCCGCCCAACCTTGCGGCGCAGCGGCCCACGGTCGACTACAGCGTGGCCCTGGCCCGGCAGCAACAGTTCGCCATGAGCCGTGGCAGCAACGCCGTTGCGGTGGGCGCGCAGCGCTCGGCCAATGGCCGCGGCCTGTTGTTGGCCAACCCGCATTTCCCCTGGGTAGGCGGCATGCGCTTCTACCAGATGCAACTGACCATCCCCGGGCAGTTGGATGTCATGGGGGCGGCGTTGCCGGGCCTGCCGGTGGTCAACATCGGTTTCAACAAGCACCTGGCCTGGACCCACACCGTAGACACGTCGAAGCATTTCACCGTGTACCGCCTGCAACTCGACCCGAAAGACCCGACCCGTTACCTGCTCGATGGCCAGTCGCTGCCGCTTGAACAGCAGAAGGTCAGCGTCACGGTGAAAGGCGAGGGCGGCGCGCTGCAGCAGGTCGAACGGCCCATCTACCTGTCGAAGTTCGGCCCGGTGGTGCAGTGGCCCGGCCGGCTGGACTGGGACAATCAGGCGGCCTATGCGCTGCGTGACGCCAACCTGGAAAACACCCGGGTGCTGCAACAGTGGTATCGGATCAACCGCGCCGACAGCCTGGGCGCGTTGCAAGCGTCGGTGGCGCAGTTGCAGGGTATCCCTTGGGTCAACACCCTGGCGGTCGACGCAGCGGGGCAGGCGCTGTACCTGAATCAGTCAGTGGTGCCTTATGTCGACGAAGAGCTGCTGGCCCGTTGCGGCAACCCTGGCGTCACCGAGCCGGTGGTGGTGCTGGACGGCTCGCGCAGTGCCTGCCAGTGGAAGGTAGACGCCCAGGCCGCACAACCGGGGATCTTCCCGGCGCGCCTGCAACCGAGCCTGGTACGCAGCGACTTCGTGCAGCATTCCAATGACTCGGCCTGGCTGGCCAACCCTGCTCAGCCATTGACTGGTTTCTCGCCGCTGCAAAGCCGTGCCGAACAACCGCTGGGCATGCGCAGCCGCTTCGCCCTGCAGCGCCTGCAAGGCAGCGCAAAGCTGGACGGCGATGCCCTGAAGCGCATGGTGTTCGATGACGAGGTCTACCTGGCCAGCCTGCTGTTGCCCGACCTGCTGCAATGGTGCAAAGGCGCGCCGGCGGATGTCGCGGCGGTATGCGCCAGCCTGCAGGCCTGGAATGGCAAGGCTGACCTGGAGGCCGGGATCGGCCTGGTGCACTTCGAGAACATCGCCGGCGCGCTGGCCGAACATCGCGATAGCTGGCGAGTGGCGTTCGATCCGGCCGACCCACTGCATACGCCTCGTGGCCTGGCCGTGGAGCAGGCGGCGGTGAGCAAACTGTTGCACCAGGCTGCGCTGGCCTCGTTGGCCCAGGTTGGCCAAGCCGGCATCGCTGCCGAGCAGCGTTGGGGGCAGATCCAGCAGGCCAGCGACGGCACGCCGGTGCCTGGCGGTCCGCAGGAGTTGGGGGTGTATAACGCCATGCTCAGTGTGCCGTTCGCACCGGGCAAGCGCCTGGTGGTCAGCGGTACCAGCTACCTGCAGGTGGTCAGTTACACCGAGCAGGGGCCGCAGGCCCAGGGCTTGTTGGCGTTCTCACTGTCCAGCGAGGCGGCTTCGGTTCATGCCGGTGACCAGACCCGCGCCTTTGCCGCCAAGCAGCTGTCGGTGATCCCGTTCAGCGAGGCGCAGATCAAGGCGGATCCGCAGTATCGGCAGTATGTGATAAGCGAGAAGGACAGGGCGGCGGTGGTCAGCGCTCAGTAGCGCGGTGAGGCTCATCACCGACCAGAACCCACAGGATGGACACCACCCTGTGGGAGCAACCGTTTTGCGGTGTCTGGGCTGGCCTCATCGCCGGCAAGCCGGCTCCCACACCGACCGGATGAACGCAAGCCATGCATCATCCCTGTGGGAGCCGGCTTGCCGGCGATAGGGGTTCAGGCGAAATCGAACGGGGCCAACTGAAAGCCCTGGTCATCCACCTGCAGCGTCCAGCCACGCCGATCCCAATCGCCCAGCACGATCCGCCGCGCCGGTTGCCCATCGACCACCAGCTTGTGGATCGCCGGGCGGTGCGTGTGGCCATGCACCAGGGTGCGTACGCCATGGGCGGCCATCACCTTGGGCACTTCCTCCGGGGTCACGTCGACGATCTCGGTGGCCTTCATGCGTGTCTGCGAGCGGCTTTCACTGCGCAGCTTGCGCGCCAGCTTGTGCCGCGTGGCCAGCGGCAGGTGCCGCAGGATCCACAGCGTCAGCGGATTGCGCAGGTAGCGGCGCAGCTTCATGTACGCCACGTCGCGGGTGCACAGGGTATCGCCATGCATCAGCAATACCTGCTCGCCACCCAGCTCGACCACGCTGGGGTCGGCCAGCAGGGTGCAGCCGGCGGCTTCGCAGAAAGCCTGGCCGATCAGGAAGTCGCGGTTGCCGTGCATCAGGTACACCGCCGTGCCGTTGTCGCTCAGTTGGCGCAGGGCCTGGCAGATCGACTGCTGGAACGGGGTCATGGCATCGTCGCCGATCCATGCCTCGAAGAAGTCGCCAAGGATGTACAGCGCCTTGGCGTGACGGGCGCGGCCGTCGAGCAGATCAAGAAACGCCCGGACAATGTCCGGGCGTTCTTCTTGCAGGTGCAGATCGGAGATCAGCAGAATCACTCAATGATCTCTGCTTTCTCGATGATCACGTCTTCTTTCGGTACGTCCTGGTGGCCAGCCTTGGAACCGGTGGCGACTTTTTCGATGGCGTCGACAACCTCGGTGCCTTCGGTCACTTTACCGAACACGGCGTAGCCCCAGCCCTGGACATTCTTGCCGCTGTGGTTGAGGAAATCGTTGTTGGAGGCGTTGATGAAGAACTGCGCGGAGGCCGAGTGCGGCTCCATGGTACGGGCCATGGCGATGGTGTACTTGTCGTTCTTCAGGCCGTTGTCGGCTTCGTTCTGGATGCTGGCACGCTTGTCGCGCTTTTCGTTCATGCCTGGCTCGAAACCGCCGCCTTGGATCATGAAGCCCTTGATCACACGGTGGAACACGGTGTTGCTGTAGTGGCCGGCTTCAACGTAAGCCAGGAAGTTGGCAACGGTCAGCGGGGCTTTTTCAGCGTTCAGCTCGATGACGATGTCGCCGTGGTTGGTGCTCAGTTTGACTTTGGACATGCTTAAGTTCGCTCTCAAGGCATCGGGAATAGGGGGCGCAGGGCGCTCGGGTTAGCTGACGCAGGATCAGCAGGCCGCGGCACATGCCACAAGGTGCGCGGCGGCCATTCTGCCGGTTTAGACCGGCGGCTGCGACAAATAGCTGCGCAAATCGCGTCAGTTTGTCCGCGTCCGGCTGTCAGCAGCTTGACTGCTTCGGCTATGATAGGCCCTTTGTTTCAATCGGCCTACCCAGGCCAGCTACCTGCATTCAAGGACACTATGAGCAAGCCCACTGCCGACAACGCGCCCAACGCCGCTGCCAAAGGCGCCCCCGCCGTCCCTGTGAACTTCCTGCGGCCAATCATCCAGGCCGACCTGGACGCGGGCAAGCACAGCAGCATCGTCACCCGTTTTCCGCCAGAGCCCAACGGCTACCTGCACATCGGTCATGCCAAGTCGATCTGTGTCAACTTCGGCCTGGCCAAGGAATTCGGCGGTGTCTGTCACCTGCGCTTCGACGACACCAACCCGGCCAAGGAAGACCAGGAATACATCGACGCCATCCAGAGCGACGTGAAATGGCTGGGCTTCGACTGGGCCGGCGAGGTGCGCTATGCCTCCAACTACTTCGACCAGCTGCACGACTGGGCCGTTGAACTGATCAAGCGTGGCAAGGCCTATGTCTGCGACCTGACCCCTGATCAGGCCAAGGAATACCGTGGCAGCCTGACCGAGCCGGGCAAGAACAGCCCGTTCCGCGAGCGCAGCGTCGAAGAGAACCTCGAGCTGTTCGCCCGTATGAAGGCCGGCGAGTTCAAGGACGGCGAGCGCGTGCTGCGGGCCAAGATCGACATGGCCTCGCCGAACATGAACCTGCGCGACCCAATCTTGTACCGCATCCGCCATGCCCACCATCACCAGACCGGTGACAAGTGGTGCATCTACCCGAACTACGACTTCACCCACGGGCAGTCCGATGCCATCGAAGGCATCACCCACTCGATCTGCACCCTGGAGTTCGAAGGCCACCGCCCGCTGTACGACTGGTTCCTCGACAACCTGCCGGTACCGGCGCACCCGCGCCAGTACGAGTTCAGCCGCCTGAACCTGAACTACACCATCACCTCCAAGCGCAAGCTCAAGCAACTGGTGGACGAGAAGCACGTCAGCGCCTGGGATGACCCGCGCATGTCGACCCTGTCGGGCTTCCGCCGCCGTGGCTACACCCCGGCATCGATCCGCAACTTCTGCGAAATGATCGGCACCAACCGTTCCGACGGCGTGGTCGACATGGCGATGCTCGAGTTCAGCATCCGTGACGACCTCGACCGCACCGCGCCGCGCGCCATGTGCGTGCTGCGCCCGCTGAAAGTGGTCATCACCAACTACCCCGAGGGCCAGGTCGAGCAGCTCGAACTGCCGCGTCACCCCAAGGAAGACATGGGCGTACGCGTATTGCCGTTTGCCCGCGAACTGTACATCGACCGCGACGACTTCATGGAAGAGCCGCCGAAGGGCTACAAGCGCCTGGAGCCGGCCGGTGAAGTGCGCCTGCGCGGCAGCTACGTGATCCGCGCCGACGAGGCGATCAAGGACGCCGACGGCAACATCGTCGAGCTGCGCTGCTCGTACGATGCCGACACCCTGGGCAAGAACCCCGAAGGCCGCAAGGTCAAGGGCGTGATCCACTGGGTGCCGGGCGCAGGCAGCGTCGAGTGCGAAGTGCGCCTGTACGACCGCCTGTTCCGCTCCGCCAACCCGGAAAAGACCGAAGACGGCGGCAGCTTCCTCGACAACATCAACCCCGATTCGCTGCAGGTGCTGACCGGCTGCCGCGCCGAGCCATCGCTGGGCCAGGCCCAGCCTGAAGACCGCTTCCAGTTCGAGCGCGAAGGCTACTTCTGCGCCGACCTGAAAGACAGCCAGCCGGGTCGCCCGGTGTTCAACCGCACCGTCACCCTGCGTGACTCCTGGGGCAGCTGAGGAACCGCCGTGCTCAACATCTACAACACGCTGACCAAGACCAAGGAAGCCTTCAAGCCGCTCGATGGCAACAAGGTGCGCATGTACGTGTGCGGCATGACCGTGTACGACTATTGCCACCTGGGCCATGGCCGCAGCATGGTGGCCTTCGACCTGGTCACCCGCTGGCTGCGCAAGAGCGGCTATGAGCTGACCTATGTGCGCAACATCACCGACATCGACGACAAGATCATCAACCGCGCCAACGAGAACGGCGAGTCGTTCGATGCCTTGACCGCGCGCATGATCGACGCGATGCACGAGGACGAGCGCCGCCTGAGCATCCTCAAGCCCGACCTGGAACCCCGTGCCACCGACCATATCCCCGGCATGCACGCGATGATCCAGACCCTGATCGACAAGGGTTACGCCTACGCCCCGGGCAATGGCGACGTGTACTACCGCGTCGGCAAGTTCGTCGGCTACGGCAAGCTGTCGCGCAAAAAGATCGAAGACCTGCGCATCGGCGCACGCATCGAAGTCGATGAAGCCAAGCAGGACCCGCTGGACTTCGTGCTATGGAAGGGCGTCAAGCCGGGCGAACCCTACTGGGATTCGCCCTGGGGGCCTGGCCGTCCGGGCTGGCATATCGAGTGCTCGGTGATGTCCACCTGCTGCCTGGGCGAGAGCTTCGACATCCACGGCGGCGGCAGCGACCTTGAGTTCCCGCACCACGAGAACGAGATCGCCCAGAGCGAGGCGGCCACCGGCAAGCAGTACGCCAACGCCTGGATGCACTGCGGCATGATCCGTATCAATGGCGAGAAGATGTCCAAGTCGTTGAACAACTTCTTCACCATCCGCGACGTGCTCGACAAGTATCACCCGGAGGTGGTGCGTTACCTGCTGGTGGCCAGCCACTACCGCAGCGCGATCAACTACTCCGAAGACAGCCTGCGCGACTCGAAAGGCGCACTGGAGCGCTTCTACCACGCCCTGCGCGGTCTGCCGCGGGTGGAGGCCAAGGGTGGTGATGAGTTCGTCGAGCGCTTCAGCGCGGCGATGAACGACGACTTCGGCACCCCCGAAGCCTGCGCCGTGCTGTTCGACCTGGTGCGCGAGATCAACCGCCTGCGTGAAAGCGACCCAGAGGCCGCTGCTGGCCTGGCTGGTCGTCTGCGTGAGCTGGGCGATGTGCTGGGTGTGTTGCAACTGGACGCCGACGACTTCCTGCGCGCAGGGGCCGAAGGCAAGGTCGACGCTGCCGAAGTGGAAGCCTTGATCCAGGCGCGCCTGCAGGCGCGGGCTGACAAGAACTGGGCCGAGTCCGACCGCATCCGCGACCAGATCACCGCCATGGGTGTGGTGCTGGAAGACAGCAAAGGCGCCACCACCTGGCGTTTGGCTGACTGATCGACGGATCACCCAAAGGCTTGCTTCGTGACTGATCGCGGGGCAAGCCC
>NZ_JBOBDM010000091.1:0-15770 GCF_050586605.1 Pseudomonas sp. ES1
TTTTCCGAGAAACTCGTTTAGCTTCAACCGCTTAACTCGCTACGATCTCTCGTAGCGGGAGGCAAATCATACAGCGTTACAACCTGCTGTCAACCGCCTTGCTGAAATTTTTTTTAGGAATTTCAACAACTTACTGCTTCTCCGCTGCGATGTCTCGCTGCGGGAGGCGAATAATACAGTATTAAATTAGGCCGTCAACCCTGCCCAGCAATTAAATGCTTAGCAAGGCCTCCTTGCCCACTCCAAGCGCTTCCAAGGCCCACACAAGGCATTACCCTATATAAGGCACTGCCCAAACCACAGGCGCCAAGCTTGCCCAACTCTTTCAGGATGAAGCCCCTATGCCGCTGACCCACCGCCCAGTCCAAACCACCGACATCCCCGCCATCTGCTGCTTCCCCCAGGGCCCGGACGAACTGTTCTACATGTTCCCCAAAGCCAGCTACCCGCTGACACCCAACCAACTGAGCGAGGCCATCGCCCAGCGCAGCGGTTCAACAGTGGTTGAAGAGGACGGCGTACTACTGGGCTTCGCCAACTTCTATAAAGCAGAAGCCGGCGGCATCTGTGCGCTCGGTAACGTGGTGGTCGCCCCCGCCGCACGCGGCAAGGGCGTGGCGCGCTATCTGGTGCAGTGCATGATCGCGCTGGCCCGCGAACAGTACGCAGCGCAAGAAATCTGGGTGTCGTGCTTCAACCACAACACTGCAGGCTTGTTGCTCTATCCCCAGCTTGGGTTCACACCCTTCCATATAGAGGAACGCCAGGCACCGGATCACAGCCGGGTTGCGCTGATACAGATGAAGCAGCTGTTGGGCTGATTGCGCGCCTCAGCGCCCCGCCGCCGCAAACGCCTGCAACTGTGGATAGAACGCCCGAAAATCCGTCAGCAACGGCTCATACAGGCGCTCCAGCTCCACCATCACCCCTTGCAGGCCTTCCGGTCGCGACAAGCGCCGGGCGATGCCGCCAAATACCTGCTCCAGCGTGGCGAAATCGCCATACGCCCCCAGCCAGTCATCGGCGGCCATGAACGGCGCAATACGCGCCAGCCGCCCCGGCAATTGCGGTTCGGCCAACAGCACACGGTAAAAGTTGCCGGTGAACTGCGCCAACGGCTGGTCGGCGTACTCCCCCCAGTGCCGCGCCAGGCAATGGTCGAAGAACACATCCAGGACGATCCCGGCATAACGCCTGCGTTCACGCGGGAAGCGCGCCAGCGCGGCCAGTACCAATGGGTGGCTGTCGGTGTAGCTGTCGATCTGCCGGTGCAAGCGGATCGCGGCTTCCAATTCCGCTGGAAAGCGCCCTTCCAGCGCGCCTTTGACGAAATCGCCATACAGGCTGCCGAGCAGTTGTTGCGGCGCCGGGCCGCCCAGGTGCAGGTGTGCGAGGTAATTCATGGCCGCAGTCTAGCACCGCGTCAGCCTATATCGTCATAACCCGATATAGCGATTCTCGATCAGCTCAGAACCTTTTCATATTTGTATATCGCGAAATACCGATTTATATTTCGCCCCATCGCGATATACCGCTATACACCACGAGCCTATCCATGCCACTCGATCTCGACGAAATAATAAAAGCCCTGTCCCACCCCGTAAGGCGAGAAATCCTCAGCTGGCTGAAGGACCCGGCCGCGCAGTTCCCCGACCAGCATCACAGCACCGAACAAGGTGTGTGTGCCGGGCAGATCGACCAACGCTGCGGCCTGTCGCAGTCGACCGTCTCGGCCCACCTGGCGACCCTGCAGCGCGCCGGCCTGATCAGCAGCCAGAAGATCGGCCAATGGCACTTCTTCAAACGCAACGAGGCCACCATCCAGGCGTTCCTCGCGCAGATGAGCCAAGAGCTCTGACAAGGACCTTGCTATGCCCCTTTCCTTATTGATCCTGGCGCTCAGCGCCTTCGCCATCGGCACCACCGAGTTCGTCATCATGGGCCTGCTGCCCGATGTCGCGCAGGACCTGGGCGTCAGCATCCCCGGTGCCGGCTGGCTGGTGACCGGCTACGCCCTCGGCGTGGCCATCGGCGCGCCGTTCATGGCCCTGGCCACCGCTCGCCTGCCGCGCAAGGCCGCGCTGGTGGCGCTCATGGGCGTGTTCATCATTGGCAACCTGCTGTGCGCGGTGGCCGGCGACTACAACCTGCTGATGTTCGCCCGGGTGGTCACCGCGTTGTGCCACGGCGCGTTCTTCGGCATTGGCTCGGTGGTGGCGGCCAGCCTGGTGCCGGCCAACCGCCGCGCCTCGGCCGTCGCGCTGATGTTCACCGGCCTTACCCTCGCCAACGTACTGGGGGTGCCGCTGGGCACTGCGCTGGGCCAGGTCGCCGGCTGGCGTTCGACATTCTGGGCGGTGACCGGCATCGGCGTGATCGCACTGATCGGTCTGCTGCGTTTCCTGCCACGCCAGGCCGAAGAACAGAGCGTGAACATGCGCGCCGAACTGGCTGCGCTCAAAGGTGCCGGCATCTGGCTGTCGCTGAGCATGACCGTGCTGTTTTCGGCGTCGATGTTCGCCCTGTTCACCTACGTTGCGCCGCTGCTCGGTGATGTCACAGGCGTGTCGCCGCGTGGCGTGACCTGGACCCTGCTGCTGATCGGCCTAGGCCTGACCCTGGGCAATATTGTCGGCGGCAAGCTCGCCGACCGACGCCTGGGCGCCACCTTGATGGGTGTGTTCACCGCCATGGCCGTGGTGTCCACCGCGCTGAGCTGGACCAGCACGGCGCTGGTCCCCGCCGAGATCACCCTGTTCCTCTGGGCCACCGCCGCCTTCGCCGCCGTACCGGCACTGCAGGTCAACGTGGTCACCTACGGCAAGGCAGCACCGAACCTGGTGTCGACCCTCAATATCGGCGCGTTCAACCTGGGCAACGCCCTGGGCGCCTGGGTGGGCGGCAGCGTCATCGCCCACGGTTTCGGCCTGACCCGCGTGCCGCTGGCTGCGGCGGCCCTGGCGGTACTGGCGCTGATCGTCACCCTGATCACCTTCAACCAGCGCGGCAGCGACGCCGAACTGGCCACGGTTTCCAATTGATAGCTGCGAGGCAATCGGTATGACCACGCTGTTCGATCCAATCACACTGGGCGACCTGCAACTGCCCAACCGCATCATCATGGCCCCGCTGACCCGTTGCCGTGCCGACGAAGGCCGGGTACCCAACGCGCTGATGGCCGAGTACTACGTGCAACGCGCCAGCGCCGGGCTGATCCTCAGCGAAGCCACCTCGGTCGCCCCGATGGGGGTCGGCTACCCCGACACCCCAGGCATCTGGAACGACGAGCAGGTCCGCGGCTGGCACAACGTCACCAAGGCCGTCCATGCCGCCGGCGGGCACATCTTCCTGCAGCTGTGGCACGTCGGGCGCATCTCCCACCCGTCGTACCTGAACGGTGAGCTGCCGGTAGCCCCCAGCGCCATCCAGCCCAAGGGCCATGTGAGCCTGGTGCGGCCGCTCAGCGACTACCCCACCCCGCGCGCCCTGGAAACCGAAGAGATCGCCGACATCGTCGAGGCCTACCGCAGCGCTGCCGAGAACGCCAAGGCCGCCGGTTTCGACGGTGTGGAGATCCATGGCGCCAATGGCTACCTGCTCGACCAGTTCCTGCAGAGCAGCACCAACCAGCGCAGCGACCGCTACGGCGGCTCGCTGCAAAACCGTGCGCGTCTGCTGCTGGAAGTGACCGACGCGGCCATCGAGGTGTGGGGCGCCGGCCGCGTCGGCGTACACCTGGCACCGCGCGCCGATGCCCACGACATGGGCGACGCCGACCGCGCCGAGACCTTCACCTACGTGGCCCGGGAACTGGGCAAGCGTGGTATCGCGTTCATCTGTTCACGGGAGAAGGAAGCCGACGACAGTATTGGCCTGCTTATAAAGGAAGCGTTCGGCGGCCCGTACATCGTCAACGAGCGCTTTGACAAAGCCAGCGCCAATACCGCCCTGGCCAGCGGCAAGGCCGATGCGGTGGCCTTTGGCATCCCGTTCATCGCCAACCCCGACCTGCCGGCACGGCTGGCGGCCGATGCGCCGCTCAATGCGCCGCATCCGGAAACCTTCTATGGCAAGGGGCCGGTGGGGTACATCGATTACCCGCGGCTGTGAGCCATGCCTTGGGGCTGCTTTGCAGCCCTTTCGCCGGCAAGCCGGCTCCCACACTGACCGCGCTAGCCTTATCTGTGGGAGCTGGCTTGCCAGCGATTGGGCCGCACAGCGGCCCCTTGCATCAACGCTTCTTGCCGCCGAGCAACGACCCCATCAACCCGCGCACCAACTGCCTCCCCAACTGGTTGGCCGCCTGGCGCACCGCCGACTTGATCGCCTGCCCGGCCGCACTCTGCAGAAACTCGCCGGCCTTGTCGGCCAGGCTTTCCTCATCGGCCTTGGGCTGGGGCGCAGGCTCCAACGGCGCGCCCTTGCGCTGCAAGAGCATTTCATAGGCCGACTCGCGATCGATCGGTTTGTCGTAACGGCCCAGCAATGGCGAAGCCGCGATCAGCGCGCTGCGCTCGGCCGCGCTCAACGGCCCGATCCGCGACTGCGGTGGGGCAATCAGCACCCGCTGGACCACGGCCGGTGTGCCCTTTTCTTCCAGGGTGCCCACCAGCGCCTCCCCGATACCCAGCTCGGTCAGCACCGTCAGGCTGTCGAACGCAGGGTTGGGGCGGAAGCCATCGGCCACGGCGCGCAATGACTTCTGCTCCTTGGCGGTGAAAGCCCGCAGGCCATGCTGGATACGCAACCCCAACTGGGCCAGCACGGTGTCTGGGAGGTCGCCGGGCGACTGGGTGACGAAATACACCCCCACGCCTTTGGAGCGAATCAGCCGCACCACTTGCTCCAGGCGGTCCTGCAACGCCTTCGGCGTATCGTTGAACAGCAAGTGGGCTTCATCGAAGAACAGCGCCAGTACCGGCTTGTCGGCATCCCCGCGCTCGGGCAGTTGCTCGAACAGCTCGGCGAGCAGCCACAGCAGGAAGGTCGCATAGACCTTGGGCGCCTCATGTACCAGGCGGCTGGCGTCGAGCAGATGGATGCGGCCACGGCCGTCGCTATCCAGGTGCAGCAAATCCTGCAATTGCAGCGCCGGCTCGCCGAACAGCGCCTCGGCGCCCTGCTGCTCCAGGGTGGCCAGCCGGCGCAGCAGGGCTTGAGTCGAGGCACTCGTCATCAGCGCGCTGTCCTCGCCGAGCAGTTGCGGGTTGTCCTTCAAGTGCGCCAACAAGGCCTTGAGGTCCTTGAGGTCGAGCAACAACAGCCCCTCACGGTCTGCCACCTTGAACGCCGCATACAAGGCTGCCTGCTGGCTGTCGGTAAGCTCCAGCAAGTTGCCCAGCAGCAAGGGGCCCATTTCACTCAGGGTGGTGCGCAAAGGGTGCCCCGACTGGCCAGCGATATCCCACAAGGTGACCGGGTAGGCCTGCGGCCGGTGGTTCAGCCAAGGCATCCCGGCGATACGCTCAGCCACCTTGCCCTGCGGCGCGCCAGCCGCACCCAGGCCACACAGGTCGCCCTTCACATCGGCGGCAAACACTGCCACACCGGCATCGCTGAACAGCTCGGCCAGATGCTGCAAGGTGACGGTCTTGCCGGTACCTGTGGCACCCGCCACCAGCCCGTGGCGATTGGCCAGGCGCATGGCCTGGGACACCGGCTGACCGTCAGGGCCAGCGCCTACAAGCATTTGAAAAGAATCCGACATCTTCTTCATCCTTTGCTCAAGTTCTGCGTGGTAACGGCCGATATTTCAAAATGATTCCAAACAGAAAGACAGTTACAACCCGAAAAGGACCCACGGGACCTGTTGCACTGTTTTCCCACCGTGCTTTGTGCGAACGACCCGATAAAAAAACCTTAGCGGACGCGATCACGTCATGAATAAAAGCCTTCGTTTCAGCCACAAGATTCTTATGGCGGCATCACTCATCGTGATCCTCGCCTTCAGCCTGTTCACCCTGTACAACGACTACCTCCAGCGTAATGCCATTCGCGAGAACCTGGAGAATTACCTGGCTGAGATGGGCGAATCCACGTCCACCAACATCCGCAACCTGTTCGAAGGGCGCATCAAGCTGGTCGAGAACGTTGCCCAGAACCTTGCCCAGTACCCACAGAACATCGGCCCCCTGCTGGGCCAGAATGCCCTTACTTCCAGCTTCCTGACCATCTACCTCGGCCAGCCCGACGGCACCTTCACCGTGCGCCCGGACACCAAGATGCCCGATGGCTACGACCCACGCGTGCGCCCCTGGTACAAGGACGGCATGAACGCCAACGGGCCGATGCTCACCGAACCCTACATCGACATGGCCACCAACAAGATGGTCATCTCGATCATCAGCACCGCTTCGCGCTCGGTCGGCGTGGTCGGTGGCGACCTGGCCCTCGACGGCCTGGTCGAGATCATCAACTCGCTGAACTTCGGCGGCATGGGCTATGCCTTCCTGGTCAACGACCAAGGCAAGATCCTGGTGCACCCGGACAAGAACCTGGTGATGAAGTCGCTGTCGGACCTGTTCCCGCAGCACACACCGAAACTGTCCCGTGAGTTGACTGAAGTCGAACTCAATGGCCAGACCCGCCTGCTGACCTTCACCCCGGTCAAGGGCCTGCCTTCGGCCAACTGGTACATCGGCCTGTCGGTAGATAAAGACAAAGCCTTCACCATGCTCAGCAACTTCCGCACCTCGGCGGTCATCGCCACCCTGGTGGCGGTGGTGATCATCATCGCCCTGCTCGGCCTGCTGATCCGTGTGCTGCTGCAGCCGCTGCACACCATGACCCGCGCCATGGAGAACATTGCCGAAGGCGAAGGCGACCTGACCCGCCGCCTGCAGATCGACAACCACGACGAGTTCGGCATTCTCGGCACGGCGTTCAACCGCTTCGTCGAACGCATCCACACCTCGATCCGCGAAGTGTCCTCGGCCACCGAGCAGGTCAACGAAGTGGCCCTGCGGGTGATCAGCGCCTCCAACTCGTCGATGACCAACTCCGACGAGCAGTCCAACCGCACCAACAGCGTCGCTGCCGCCATCAACCAACTGGGTGCCGCCGCCCAGGAGATCGCCGGCAACGCCGCCCAGGCGTCGCAACACGCCAGCTCCGCACGCCTGCTGGCCGAGGAAGGCCAACACGTGGTGCAGCGCAACATCGATGCGATGAACCGCCTGTCTGACCTGATCGTCACCTCCAGCTCGCACATCGAGACGCTCAACAACAAGACCGTCAACATCGGCCAGATTCTCGAGGTGATCACCAGTATCTCGCAGCAGACCAACCTGCTGGCGCTCAACGCCGCCATCGAGGCTGCCCGTGCCGGCGAAGCCGGGCGTGGCTTTGCCGTGGTCGCCGATGAAGTGCGCAACCTGGCCCACCGCACCCAAGAGTCGGCACAGCAGGTGCAGACCATGATCGAGGAGCTGCAAATCGGCGCCCGCGAGTCGGTCGACACCATGGGCCAGAGCCAGCGCCACAGCCAGGACAGCATGGAGATCGCCAACCAGGCCGGCGAGCGCTTGGGCAGCGTGACCCAGCGCATCGGCGAAATCGACGGCATGAACCAGTCGGTGGCCACCGCCACCGAAGAGCAGACCGCCGTGGTCGACTCGATCAACATGGACATCAACGAAATCAACATGCTCAACCAGGAAGGCGTCGAGAACCTGCAGGCCACCCTGCGCGCCTGCTCGGACCTCGAGCAGCAGGCCGGCCGCCTGAAGCACCTGGTCGGCAGCTTCCGCATCTGACCTTCTGACCAAGTTGCCTGCTTCGCGGGTGAACCCGCTCCCACAGGATCTGCACAGTGCCTGAAACTGTCTCGATCACTGTGGGAGCGGGTTCACCCGCGAAGAAGCCAGCGCCGCTCCCCCTGCCAGCCCACAGCCCGATCGAACAAACTATCCTTCTGTAAGGTCAACCTTCAGGGCGAATCATCGTCGGCGCATCACGCCCGATGACGGTCCTGAAGTCGATCCCGGAGGGATGCTGATCGTGCACATCGCCGACATCACCATGTTCTACGCTCCAGCCAGCGGTGGTGTGCGGACGTACCTCGATGCCAAACACCGCCGCCTCAGCGCCATGCCCGGCGTACGCCACAGCCTGTTGATCCCCGGCCCCAGCGCCAGCCACGCCGATGGCATCCATCACGTCCCCGCCCCGCCCCTGCCGTTCGGCAACGGCTACCGTTTCCCGCTGCGCCTGGCCCCCTGGTGCAACATGCTGCGCCGCCTGCAGCCCGACCTGATCGAAGTCGGCGACCCCTACCTCACCGCCTGGGCCGCGTTGGAGGCACGGCGCAAGCTCGGTGTACCGGTGATCGGCTTCTATCACTCCGACCTGCCGCTGCTGGCAAGCAACCGCATGGGCCACTGGTGCACGCCCAATGTCGAGGCCTATGTGAGCAAACTGTACGGCAACTTCGACCGGGTGCTGGCACCAAGCCAGGTGATGGCCGACAAGCTTTGCCGTTTGGGGATCAGGGATGTGCACGTGCAGCACCTGGGCGTTGACCTGACACTGTTCAACCCGGCCCAGCACGACCCCGGCCTGCGCGCCGAGCTGGGCATCGCGCAAACCAGCCGCCTGCTGGTGTTTGCCGGGCGCGGCTCGCGGGAAAAGAACCTGCCGGTACTGCTCGACTGCATGCGCCTGCTGGGCCACCGCTACCACCTGCTGCTGCTGGGTTCGAACATGCCGGCCAGCGTGCCGGACAACGTCAGCGTGATCGACCGGTTCTGCCCTGCGCAGGAAGTCGCCCGGCTACTGGCCAGTGCCGACCTGCTGCTGCATGCCGGCGATCAGGAAACCTTTGGCTTGGTGATTCTCGAAGCCATGGCCAGCGCTACGGCGGTGGTCGCCGTAGGTGCAGGCGCGTTCAGGGAGATCGTCAACGAACAGTGTGGCCGCCTGTGTCGCCCCAACGACAGCCAAGCCCTGGCCGACGGGGTGCGCGAAGCGTTCGAGGACGGCGTGGCCCGTCTCGGTGCCCAGGCCCGCGTGCATGTGGAGCAGCACTATAGCTGGGACCAGGTGGTCAACGGCCTATTGCTGCACTACCAGGCGGTACTCGGCCACCTGCCGCAGGTACGTACCCATGGCTGAGCCCGCTGGCGCCGCACGCAGCCTGATGCTGGTGCTGCACGATGTCACGCCGCAAACCTGGCCCGACTACCAGCCCTTCGTACAGGCCATCGACACCCTCGGCAGCGTGCCGATGACCTGGCTGGTCGTCCCGGACTTCCACCACCGCAACTACCTGGCGCGCTCACCGACCTTCTGCCGCCTGCTCGAGCGGCGCCTGGCACTGGGTGACGAGTTGGCCCTGCACGGTTACTACCATGCCGACGACGGGCCGCCGCCCCGTGGGCCTGGCGAGTACTTCATGCGCCGCGTCTACACCCATGAGGCTGAGTTCTACGGGCTCGACCTAATGGCGGCCTTGCAACGCCTGCAAGCTGGGTTGGCGCTGTTCGGCCAGCAAGGCTGGCCCGTCGCCGGCTTCGTCGCCCCCGCATGGCTGATGAGCGAAGGCACCCGGCAGGCCTTGCGCCAACTGCCGCTGCGCTACACCAGCACTGCCCGATACCTGTATCGCCTGCCGGACTTCACTGCACTGAACGCCCCTGGCCTGGTGTGGAGTGCGCGCAGCGCCTGGCGCCGTAGCCTGTCGAAGCTGATCAACGACTGGCAGTACCGACGCTGGCAGCAGGCCGGTACGTTGCGCCTGGGTTTACACCCGATCGATATGCGCCATCCAGCCTCCCGCAACTACTGGCTGGACACCTTGCACCAGCTGTTGGCCGAAGGCCGCGAACCCCTGACCAAATGCGCCTGGCTTGATCGCCAGATCACTGCATGAGATGCACCGACGCGCGGTTACCTGCTATTACCCTCGGCCGGCCGCAAGGGGCAGCGTGCCTTCGCCTGCTTGCGAGTCCGCTGCTGGAACGCTGGCGGCCTCAGGCGGGTTGAGCGCTTGCCACAACGCGGCGGCACCGGGGAACTCGGTGCCGTCCTCGTCGCGCAGCGCTTCGGGGTCGAAACGCGCCAGGCAGCCTTCGCCCAAGGTTGGGGGCGCGCAGGCGCCGGCCTTGTCGCGAGGGCCTGCCATGGTCAGTCGAAGACCACAGTCTTGTTGCCGTGCACCAGCACGCGGTCTTCGAGGTGATAACGCAGGCCACGGGCCAGCACCATCTTCTCCACGTCACGGCCGAAACGCACCATGTCCTCGATGCTGTCGGCGTGGCTGACACGCACCACGTCCTGCTCGATGATCGGGCCGGCATCCAGCTCTTCGGTGACGTAGTGGCAAGTCGCGCCGATCAGCTTCACCCCGCGCAGGGCAGCCTGGTGGTAGGGCTTGGCACCGACGAACGACGGCAGGAAGCTGTGGTGGATGTTGATGACCTTTTCCGCGTAGTCGCGGCACAGCTGTGGCGGCAGGATTTGCATGTAGCGCGCCAGCACCACCACGTCGGCACCGTGTTGCTGGACCAGGCGCGAGACTTCGGCGAAGGCCGGGGCCTTGTCCTTCGGGTCGACCGGCACATGGAAGAACGGAATCCCATGCCACTCGACCATGCTGCGCAGGTCGTCATGGTTGGAGATCACGCAGGGGATCTCGCAATCCAGTTCATCGGTGTGCCAGCGGTGCAGCAGGTCGGCCAGGCAGTGGGACTCACGGCTGGCCATCAGCACCACGCGCTTCTTCTGCGCCGAGTCGGTGATCCGCCAGGTCATGGAGAACTCTTCGGCGATCGGCGCAAACGCCTCGCGGAATGCTTCGATGCCGAACGGCAGGGATTCGGCGCGGATTTCATGGCGCATGAAGAACCAGCCACTCTGTTCATCGGAGTGGTGG
The DNA here is from genome assembly GCF_050586605.1 of Pseudomonas sp. ES1. Lineage (NCBI taxonomy): Bacteria > Pseudomonadati > Pseudomonadota > Gammaproteobacteria > Pseudomonadales > Pseudomonadaceae > Pseudomonas > Pseudomonas sp. ES1. The sequence goes on from NZ_JBOBDM010000091.1 coordinate 10,871, forward strand.
CTGGCCTCGTTGATCCAGCCATTATAGAGGGCCAGGAAATTACTGACTTTTGCCACGATGCCGACACGGTCGGGGCAGGCAATCACCAGTCGATAGGTGCGCATGAGGGGGGGCTCCAGAACTTCGCAAAGGCGCATATTCTAGCGGCCCGGAAGGAAAAACGCAGTATTGATCGACAGGCATCGCAGCGACGGCGACAGGGAAAATTCGCACGCGCCATCTCCCTTCTTCGTAAAGGGGTATGGCGATTAACCTGTCATTTATGTAAATTTTTTTTAACCAAACAGCGATCTGGCCATTCACTGCTATTAATTGATTCGTGACTTTTTAATTGTTTACTTGCGAGTATCGCCTGTCTATTATTGCCTGCACTGTCTCCCTGAATATGCATTAAGGAACACGCCATGTCGCTGATCAACGAATACCGCGCCACCGAAGAAGCCATCAAAGAACTTCAGGCCCGCCTGGCCAACCTGTCCCAGGATGACAAGCTGAAGAAAGAACTGGAGTTCGAAGGCAAACTGCGCACCCTGATGGGCGAATACTCCAAGTCGCTGCGTGACGTGATTGCCCTGCTCGACCCGGAAAGCAAACTGAGCAAGGCCCCGCGCGGCGCGACCAAAGTCACCGCCACCAAGCGCGCCCGCAAGGTCAAGCAGTACAAGAACCCGCACAATGGCGAGGTTATTGAAACCAAGGGTGGCAACCACAAGACCCTGAAAGAGTGGAAAGCCAAATGGGGCGGCGACGTCGTTGAAGGCTGGGCCACCCTGCTGGACTGATACGCGGATCACGCAATCAGTTACAACATGAAAAACGCCGGCAGCTGCCGGCGTTTTTTTTACTGCTTGCGTTCAAATCTGGAACTGCATTTTCAATTGCCCGGCATGCGCCTGCCAGGCCTTCAATACCGCTCTCCCCGCCTCGTCAGCCTCGGCCCAACTGCTCTGCAACGCCTTCTCGAAGTCACCCAGGGTGTTCGGTGCGCCCATGGCAGGGTCGCTTAAACGCTGCTGGCAGAATGCCTGCCAACGTACCTTTTCTTGTGCGTCGAGGGTGTCGGCAAAGTTGCGTGCACGGTAACGGAACAACAGCTCGGGCAAGCGCGAATCATCGAACATCCAGTGGCCCTTGGCTAATTGCGCCGGGTCTGTGGTGCGTACTTGTTCACACAAGCGTCTATCTCGATCACCGATGAATCCGTCGTACAACTGCTGTTCCGGATCCTCACACGGGGCAAAGTCTTCTTCCCCGTAAATAACCTCGAGCTTGTCACGCCAATGGGCCTGCTGACTGGCCAATTGCTCAGCGTGCTTCTGCAATTGCGCCATATCCAGGCCCAACCGTTGTTGATCGGCGGGGCGCACTACCGACAAGGGTGCCAGCACCGGGCAACGATTGACATGCACCAACTTCAACGGCACGGGTAGTTCGCCTTCAGCCAATGCTTCGCGCCGCGTGTACAACCGCTGACGCAGCACCTCGGCACTTTCCTGCAGCAGCAGTGAAGTTTCCTGCCCCAGGTCACAGACAATCAGGGCGTTGCGATTACGCGGATGCCAGGCCAATGGCAGCACCACGCCGATGTAATTACGCTGGGCAGAGAAACGCCCTGATACATGTACCAATGGCTGCAGCAGACGAATCTGCTCCATCACTTTGTGCTTGCTGCGCAACTGGAACAGCCAGTCATAGAGCTTTGGTTGTTTCTCGCGAATCAGTCGCGCCAGCGCGATGGTTGCCCGTACGTCGGACAGCGCTTCATGGGCGTGGCCATGGTCGATGCCATTGGCCTTGCTGAGCAGCTCCAGGCGCAGGCTGGTGCGTCCCTCCTGCTGCGGCCAGACAATCCCTTCAGGGCGCAGGGCATAGGCAGTGCGCACCACATCGATCAGATCCCAACGGCTGTTGCCGCCTTGCCATTCGCGGGCATAGGGGTCGAAAAAGTTGCGGTAAAGGCTGTAGCGGGTGACTTCGTCATCAAAACGCAGAGTGTTGTAGCCAGCACCACAGGTGCCCGGGCGGGCCAACTGCTCATGGATGCGGGTCATGAACTCGGCTTCGCACAAGCCCTGGCTGGCCAGTTGCTGCGGCGTGATACCGGTCACCAGGCACGCGGCGGGGTGCGGCAGGATGTCATCGGAGGGGCGGCAATAGAGGCTGATCGGCGCCTCGATCTCGTTGAGGTCGAGGTCGGTGCGCACACCGGCCACCTGCAACGGGCGGTCGTTACGTGGGTTGATGCCGGTGGTTTCGTAGTCGTGCCAGAAGATGCTGGAGCTCACGGGGTCTTCCTGTAACAAGGTCGACCAGAGTCTAGCGGGCGCAGTGGCGCCAGGGCCAGCGTTCAGGCAGAGGCGTTGAGCGGGCGGAAACTGAAGTAGTCGCGCAGCGAGCGCACGTAATCATCGTATTCCTGGGGTGCCTGCAGCAGCATGAAGCCGGCATCGTAATGCCCCGGCGTCTCGTCTTCGCGGCACCACAGGCAACTGGCGGTAAGGTTGATCAGTTGCTGCCCGCCGCCGGCCTGAGGCACGCGCAGTTGCAGCTCGAAGTCTGGCCCCACCAACACCGGCAACTGACTGATCAGCATCAGGCCGTCCTCGGAGGCATTGCCCAGGTAGCCGATCTGCTGGTCGGTAAAGCGGTTGTAGACCTTGAGTACGCAAGGCAATTGGTGACGTTGTATATGACGTTCGATGAACATGGCGGCTGTGTATTCCTGTACCCGGAGCCAGGAAGACAAGGTACTGGCAGTGATCGTTACAACTTGTTTAACAGATTAGCGCAGCCCGATGGGCCATTACCATGAAATCGGCGACACCTTGGGATTAACGCCAAGGTGTACCTTTTACCGGGCTGGCCACTGCCGTTTCACCTCGCAGATAGCCCAGCTTCTCCAGGGTCTGCAGGCGGGCCTGGGCGCGATAGGCGTATTCGTTGCGCGGGTACTGCTGGATCAGGTACTGATAGGTCTGTGCTGCATCCACGTAAAGTTTCTGCCGCTCCAGGCACTGGCCACGCAGCATCGACACTTCCGGATGGATGAACGGCCGTGCACGGCTGGTGCGGTCGACCTGTGACAGCTCCAGCATGACCCGCGAGCAGTCGCCACGGTCATAGGCGCGATAGGCATTGTTCAAATGGTGGTCCATGGACCAGCGGGTGCAGCCGACGACACTGGCCGCCATGGTCAAAACGATCAGGGTGCGCATGGGAACTCTCCTTGGATGCCAAGTGTATCGGCGCCTGTGTGAAATTCTCCAGCATCAAGTTACAAGTGGCGAAATGCATGAATCGGCCGCTCATCCATCTGCTTGTAGCATGCCGCTTGTAGCTTGCGGCTTTCAGCGTGCAAGCGACCGTTGATTCTGCCTCCCGGTAGTGCAACGGAACAATGACTACAGCTCAATTGAGGAGTAGCCTCTCGCTGCGCTTCACTATAGGAGTCTGTGCATGACCATCCGTCGTACCAAAATCGTCGCCACCCTTGGCCCCGCCAGCAACTCGCCGGAAGTGATCGAACAACTGATCCTCGCCGGCCTGGACGTGGCACGCCTGAACTTTTCCCACGGCACCCCGGACGAGCACAAGGCCCGCGCCCGCCTGATCCGCGACATCGCCGCCAAGAACGGCCGCCACGTCGCGCTGCTGGGCGACCTGCAGGGTCCGAAGATCCGCATCGCCAAATTCAGCAACAAGCGCATCGAACTGAAAGTCGGTGACAAGTTCACCTTCTCCACCGCCCACCCGCTCACCGAAGGCAACCAGGACATCGTCGGCATCGATTACCCCGACCTGGTAAAAGACTGCGGCGTCGGTGACGAACTGCTGCTCGACGATGGCCGCGTGGTCATGCGCGTCGAAACCGCTACTGCAGACGCCCTGCATTGCGTGGTGATCATCGGTGGCCCGCTGTCCGACCACAAAGGCATCAACCGCAAAGGTGGCGGCCTGACCGCGCCGGCCCTGACCGAAAAAGACAAAGCCGATATCAAGCTGGCCGCGGAAATGGACCTGGACTACCTGGCCGTCTCCTTCCCGCGTGACGCCAGCGACATGGAATACGCCCGCAAGCTGCGTGACGAAGCCGGCGGCAGCGCCTGGCTGGTGGCCAAGATCGAACGCGCCGAAGCGGTGGCCGACGACGAGACCCTCGACCAACTGATCCGCGCCTCCGACGCGGTGATGGTTGCCCGTGGCGACCTGGGCGTGGAAATCGGCGACGCCGAGCTGATCGCCATCCAGAAAAAGATCATCCAGCACGCTCGCCGCAACAACAAGGCAGTGATCGTCGCGACCCAGATGATGGAGTCGATGATCCAGAACCCGATGCCGACCCGCGCCGAAGTGTCCGACGTGGCCAACGCCGTGCTGGACAACACCGACGCAGTGATGCTGTCGGCCGAAAGCGCCGCCGGTTCCTACCCGATCGAGGCCGTACAGGCCATGGCCCGTATCTGCTCGGGCGCCGAAAAGCACCCGACCAGCCAGAAGTCCAGCCACCGCCTGCACACCACCTTCGAGCGCTGCGACGAGTCCATCGCCCTCGCGGCGATGTACACCGCCAACCACTTCCCCGGCGTCAAGGCGATCATCGCCCTCACCGAAAGTGGCTACACCCCGCTGATCATGTCGCGCCTGCGTTCGCACGTGCCGATCTTCGCGCTGTCGCCGCACCGCGCTACCCAGGCTCGCGCCAACATGTTCCGCGGCGTGTACCCGATTGCCTTCGACCCGGCTTCGCTGCCGGCCGACAAGGTCAGCCAAGCGGCGGTCGACGAGCTGCTCAAGCGTGGCCTGGTGGAGCAAGGTGACTGGGTCATCCTCACCAAGGGCGACAGCTACCACACCATCGGTGGCACCAACGGCATGAAGATCCTGCATGTCGGTGACCCGC
>NZ_JBOBDM010000092.1:0-15573 GCF_050586605.1 Pseudomonas sp. ES1
TGCTGCCCAACGCCTTCAGCACCTGCTCGACACTGGCCTTGAGCCCGGCCACGGCGTCCTGCGGATCGCTGTCGACCACCAGCAACTTGGCACCACCGGCCTCGATCGCCGCAACCACCTTGGCATCCGGTTGGCGATGGTGCAGCACCAGTGCCACGTCTTGTTGCCTGAGGTTGTCGCTCAGCGCCTTGAGCGCGGCCTCGTCCCACTGCTCGTCGGCGTGCAGCGGTTGTTCGACCACATCCAGGTTGAGCCCGCTGGCCAGGTACCCAAGCCGCTCGGACAGGCTGACCACGCTGAGGTTATCGACCTCGGCCAGCTGCGCCTGGCTGCTGGCGGTGAGTTCGAGCATCTGGCGCTTGAGCCCGGCCAGGTTGCTCTGGATCTTCGCCTTGTCCGCCGGCGACAGGAGCTCCAGGTCGTTGGCCACCACATCGGCCATGCGCCCCAGATTGGTCGGGTTGAGCCACGGATACGCAGAAAACGCTTGCTCGCCCTGGACCGCGATGCCCGGCAGGGCGCCGTCCACCGGGCGCGCGGCGTCGATTTCGACGATGCGGATATTGCTGCGCCGGGCCATGGGGTAGAGCGGGTCGTCACGCCAGATCGAGCGCACGCCGATCACCGCGTCGGCCTGCTGCGCGGCCTTCTGCAGGCTGGCGCCGCCACGGCCCTCGAAGTACGACGGCTGGCGGCTGGCCGGCAGGTTGGCCGGGACGGCGCTCTTGAGCTGCACCGAGGTGCCATCGAGCAGGGCGGCCGCCAGGCTGTGGGTCACCGGCAGGGTGGTCAGCACTTGGGTGGCGTTGGCCAGCAGCGGCAGGCCGCTCAAGGCCAGGGCCAGGGTGAGTTTTTTCAGGGTCATGCCGGGTTTCCTTGCAGGCGGGGGACGAGGGCGCGGGCCAGGGCACAGAGGGCGAAACACAGGCCGGCCACCAGGATGATCGCCGCGCCCGACGGCACCGGCAGGTCGAGCGTGATCGGCAGCAGGATGCCCAACAGGGTGCTGACGGTGGCGATCAGTACCGAGATGAAGAAGAAACCCTTGAGCGACTGGCTGACCAGCCGCGCGGCCGCCGCCGGGATCACCAGCAGGGCGCCCACCAGGATCGCCCCGATCACCTTCACCGAGGCCACGGTCACCAGCGTCACCAGCACCACGAACAGGTAGTCCAGGGTCTTCACCGCCACCCCGCGCACCGCCGCCAGCTGCGGGTTGAAGCTGGCCAGCATGATGCGGTTGTACAGCGGTAGCGCCAACGCCAGCACCAGCAGCGCGACGATGCCCAGCACCAGCAGGTCGTGGGCGCTGACGGTGAGCACCGAGCCGAACAGCACGTTTTCCAGGATATGCACGTTGATCTTGCCGGCCAGCATCAGCAGCAGGCTCGCGCCCAGCGCCAGCGACACCGAGAGGAACACCCCGATCAAGGTATCCGGCGACAGCCCGGTGCGGTTGCGCAGGAAGTTGAGCAAAATGCCGAACAGCAGGCAGTAGCCGAACAGGCTGCCATAGGGGCCGGTGTAGGGTTCGCCCAGCAAGATGCCGATGGCCACGCCCGTCAGCGCGGCGTGGCCGACCGCCTCGGAGAAGAAGGCAAAGCGCTTGACCACCACCAGGGTGCCCAGCCCGCCCAGCACCGGGCCGATCATCAGGCCCGCCAGCAGCGCGTTGACCACGAAACCGTAGGCCAGCGCCTCCGGTAGATAACCCGCGCCGGCCCATTCCTGGACCAGTTGGCGGAACGCTTCGAAACTCATGAACGGCTCTCGCTGCGAGGGTGGACGGAGAACAAACTGAGCAGGCGCTCAGGCGTGAGCGCTTCAGCCGGCGGGGCGTCGAACAGCACCTGGCGGTTCAGCCCGGTCACCCGGTCGGCCAGGCGCAGCACCGCCTGCAGGTCGTGCTCGATCCACAGCACGGTGGTGCCGGCCTGGCGCCAGCCGTGCAGCAGTTGCTCGAACACCTGGATGCCGGCTTCATCGAGCGCCGACATCGGCTCGTCGAGCACCAGCAGTTGCGGCTCGGGGATCAGCCCCTGGGCCAGCAGCACCCGCTGGCGTTCGCCACCGGACAGCGCGCCCATGCGCCGCTTGCGCTTGTCGAGCATGCCGACCCTGGCCAGCGCCGCGTCGATGGCCGGGCGCACCCGCCGCGACAAACCGAGGAACGCCGGACGGCGCTGGCACATGGCGGCCATGAAGTCGTCGACGGTCATCGGCAGGCCGCGGTCGAATTCCAGCGCCTGGGGCACATAGCCGATCACTTCCTGCTCGCCCGGCCAGTGCAGGGTCAGCTGGCCCTGGTGCGGCATCTGCCCGAGCAGGGTCTTGATCAGCGAGCTCTTGCCGCCGCCATTGGGCCCGACGATGGCGTGCACGCTGCCAGGGGCGACATTGAAGCGCACGCCTTCAAGGATGCGGGTGCGGCCCAGGGTCAGGTCGATGCCATCGAAGTCGATGCGCGGCCCGCCAGCGGCGCTGAGGTGGACGGCGGCGGTCACGCGCGGTTCTCCTGGATGGCGCGGACCACGGTGTCGAGGTTGCGCTTCATCTCCACTTCGTACTTTTCCTTGGTGTATTCGCCATAGGAGATATGCGTGAGCGGGTACAGACGCACCCCCGATTCACGCTGGATGGTCTCGACGTAAGCGGAAGGGAAGTCCATTTCCGAGAAGATCACCTTCACGTCCAGCGCCTTGAGCTGGTCGATGGTCTTCTTCAGTTGCGCCGGGCTCGGCTCGATACCGTGGGCAGGTTCCACCACGGCGGTCACTTCCAGGCCGAAGTCACGCACCAGGTAGTCGTAGGCGGCGTGGATGGTCGCCACGCGGAAGGTCGCGTCCGGCGCCTGGGTCACCTGGGCCAGCGCTTCGGCGCGCAGGGCCCGCAGGCGCTTGGCATAGGCACGGGCGTTCTGGGTGTAGAACTTGGCGTTGTCCGGGTCGAGCTTGCCCAGTTCGCGGGCGATGTTGTTGACCTGGGCGATGGTCGCGCTGATCGACAGGAAGGTGTGCGGGTTGACCACCTTGCCGGCGCCACGGGCGGCGATACCGGTGGCCGCCAGCAGCGGCACGTTGGCGTTGGCCTCGATGGTCTTGATAGCGGGCTTTTCGCTGGCGGCGATCATGCGGTCGGCGAAGTCGTCATGGCCCACGCCATTGAGCACCACCACATCCAGGCTGCCGATGCGCTTGATGTCTTCGGCGCGCGGCTCGTAGGCATGGGGGTTGAAGCCGGCCGGGATCAGCGGCACCACCTCGGCCTTGTCGCCGACGATATTGCTCACATAGCTGTAGTAAGGGTGCAGGGTGATGCCGATGCGCAGCGGCTTGCCAGTGTCGGCAGCGGCCAGGGCAGGCAGGGCGCAGGCCAGGAGCAGCGCCAGGGTGCGGCGGGCGGAGCGGAACATGGGCAAATCCTTAATGGCGGTGTTGGCGGGTAACCCCGGCGTCGTAGTGGGTGACGATCTGCCGCCAGCCGGCGGCGATCAGCGTGGCGCTGTCCAGGGCGTCCGGGGCCATCGCGCTGCTGTCGCGGCGCAGCCACACATCGGGCTGGGCGTCGGCCGTCTGCGGCAGGATCAGCAACAGGCTGCCAGCCACTTCAGGGGCCTGGCTGCGGCCCAGGTAGGCGCCGTTGTCCAGCAGCGCCCACTGCAGGCTGCCGCGGCTCTGGCTGCTGGCATCGGCCACGAAGGGCGGCAGGCCCGCTTCGGCGAGCTCGGCCACCTGCGGCGCGCTGCCGCTTTCCTCGCGCAGCGCACGGATCTCCTCGACCGCCACCCACAGGTCGGTGTGCAGGCCCTGTTCGGCGGCGTTCAGGTCACGCCGGGCGTCGAGCTGGTGGGCGGCGACGGCCTGTTCGTCCTCGCGCTCGCCGCGCACGGCCACCACACTGGCGGCCAGCAGCAGGATCAACACGGCGGCCAGCAACACATAGAGGGTTTCGTGCCCGGCACCCGCCGGGCGTACCACCTGGGCGCGGCTCATGGCGCACCGATATCGGCGTGGTCCACTTCAACCACATGGCCGGGGCCGGCATCGAACAGCACGTAGAACTCGCCGTCGGGGCGCTTGAAGGTGAGGGTGGAGTCATCCCCCAGCTTGCTGGCCACCAACACCTGTTCGTCGTAGCCGATCACGTCCAGGGTTACCCCCGGCGCGCCGCTGCCGTCGCTGAAACCGCCCTTGCAGGTGATCTGCCCGGCGTTTTCGGTGCAATCGCACATCGGGTTGTGCGCCAGCGCCGGGGTGGCGGCCAGCAGCAAAAAGGGCAGGGCGAGCCTGCGCAGCAACGGTGGTGTCATTTCTTGCCTCCTTGTTTCTCGAGCCAGGCCACGGTGGCCGGCGATGCCTTGGCCAGTGGCACCGAAGCCTGGTACATCTTGCCGTCCCAGCCTTCGATGGTGATCCAGATGTCGGCGTCGGCACGGGTGCGGGGCGGAATCGGCAGCGAGGTGCCCATGCGCGCCGGGGCGCCGAAGAAGATGGTGCCGGCGGCGCGCAGGCTGCGCGGCTTGCCCACCCGCAGGTAGATGGCCTTGACCCCTTCGGTGCAGGTGTTGCACAGCGCGGCGCTGAACGCCTTGAAATGGCCCGCCGGGCCTTCATTGCGTGGCGCCTCGTCGCGGAACTCGGCCAGGTCCAGGCTCCAGCGCCCCACCTGGATGTCGTGGATGATGTTGGCGCCCAGGCCGCTGTCGCCGCGGAACAGGCTGGCGTCGGCGAAGTACTTGGGCATGAAGCCCAGCGGGATGAGGATCAGCAGGATGTTCAGGTGGAAGCGCCATTTCAGCCACCACTGCTTGAAGCCGCCTTGCGGCACGCTGTTCGCCTGGCTCATGGCTGGGCCTCCACGGGGGTGTCAGTGGCTTGCGCGCGGGCCCGGGCCGGGCGCTCGGCGCGTTTCAGGGCGGCGGCGGTGGCCTGGGCGGTGCGCTTGGTCCAGATCAGCAGGCCGCTGAGCACCATCAGGGTCAGCACCAGGCCGAAGAAGAACCAGATCAGCTTGATCGCCAGGCCGCCGAAGTCGCCGGTGTGCAGCGGGCGCATCGATTCGGTGACGAACTCCAGGGTCGAACGGTCGCCGAGCAGGAACTGGCTGTCGATGTTGCGCGTGTACGGGTTGACCTCGGCGGTCTGGAACATCAGCGGGTACCAGCCACGGCCACCCATGCTGTAGTGGCTGTAGGCGGTGGCGGGCAGCGAGATGAAGCTCACCTCCAGCCCGGGGATGGCCTCGCTGGCGATGCGCGCCGCCTCGTCCAGGTCGATGCGCGGCGCCGGGCTGCCGTCGGCAGTCTGCGGCACCTGCTCACGGGCGATCACCGGCACGATTGGCTCGGTGGAAATGGTCACGTGGTTGTCGCCGAGGATTGCCTGGATCAGGAACCACAGGCCAGTGACCGAGATCACCGCGATGAACCAGATCGACCACACCCCTGCCAGGCGGTGCAGGTCACCCCAGAAGATCCGCGAGCCGTGGCCGGTGCGCACCGGCTTGAAGAAGCCGCGCCAGAACTTCTTGTAGACCACAAGCCCGGTCACCAGAGACGCCAGCATCGGCAGCCCCAGCAGCGACACCAGGTACCAGCCCCAGCTGTAGCCGTTGGTGAACGGCACCAGCCACCAGCCATGCAGGGCGCGGGTGAAGGCCTCGAAGTCGAAGTCCGGGCGCTGGCCCTGCACGGCCCCGGTGTAGGGGTTGACGTACAGCAGCGCGCTGGTGCCGTCGGCGCGGGTCACCGAGGCCTGCAGGGCGAAGTGCGAGCCGTCCGGCTGGCTGAGCACGCCCACGTTCAGTTCAGGCTCGGCCTTGTGCATGGCATCGAGCACCTGCTGGAAGCTCAGGCGCTCGGCATCGCCGTCCGGCTTGCTGGCGCGCACGTCGGCGTTGGCCAGCCACACGATCTCCTGGCTGACCACCGCGAGCATGCCGGTGAAACAGACGATCAGCACAAAGAACCAGATCGGCAGGGCAAGCCAGCTGTGTACCAGGAACCACAGCTTGGACGAGGATTTCTTTTTCGGTTGTCGGGCCATCGGTCGGTCTTCTTGGAAAAAAGTGCGGTCGAGTCTCGGCTCAACCGTGAAGGCTGCACTTAATAGGACGGATGAGAATGAGAAACCTGCCTAATTAAATGAAAGTAAATGTTTCAAGGTCTGCGGGAAACAGACCTGGCGGGCGTGGGAAGGCGCCCTGCGACCTTAATTTTTTGCAGGTTGTATCCGTTTCGTAGGGATAGCCGGGCACTGCCCGTGGTACCTCACTCGTACGGAAGCAACCTGATGAATGCCGAGAAGTCCCTGCAACTGGCCCGCCGTTTCATCGAACTGCCGCTGGAAAAGCGCCGCCTGTTCCTTGAAAGCCTGGCCAGGGAAGGCATCGACTTTTCCCAGTTCCCGATCCCCGCCGGGGTGGCGGCCGACGACCGCCTGGCGCCGTCCTACGCCCAGCAGCGCATGTGGGTGCTGTGGCAGCTCGACCCCCAGGGCGGCGCCTACAACCTGCCGGGGGCGGTGCGGCTCAAGGGCGCGCTGGACCAGGCCGCGCTGGCCCAGGCGTTCGCCAGCCTGCTCGAGCGCCACCAGAGCCTGGCCTGCGTGTTCCGCCAGCAGGACGACGAGTCGCTGGCCCAGGTGCATTGCCCGGGCGCGCCGCAGATCCGCCACCTGGACCTGCGCGCGCTGGCCGGCGACACCCGCGAGGCGCGGGTGCAGGCCGAGGTCGAAGCCGAATCGCTGCGCCCGTTCGACCTGGCCAACGGCCCGCTGCTGCGCATCTGCCTGCTGCAACTGGCCGACCAGGAACACGTGCTGCTGTTGACCCTGCACCACATCGTCTCCGATGGCTGGTCGATGAACGTGCTGATCGACGAGTTCAGCCGCTGCTACGACGCCTTCGCCGCCGGCGCCCAGCCGCAGCTGCCGGCGCTGCCGATCCAGTACGTCGATTACGCCCTGTGGCAGCGCCGCTGGCTGGAAGCCGGCGAGCTTGCGCGCCAGCTGGGCTACTGGCAGGCCACCCTGGGCGACGAGCAGCCGGTGCTGGAGCTGCCGTTGGACCATGCCCGCCCGGCCAGCCCAAGCTTTCGCGGGCAGCGCCTGGAGTTCGCCGTCGACGCCGCGCTGGCCGATCAGCTGCGCGGTTTCGCCCGCCAGCACAACCTGACCCTGTTCATGCTGCTGCTGGGCGGTTTCGGCCTGCTGCTGCAGCGCTACACCGGCCAGGCCGACTTGCGCATTGGCAGCCCGGTGGCCAACCGCAACCGTAGCGAGATCGAAGGCCTGATCGGCCTGTTCGTCAACACCCAGGTGCTGCGCCTGCAGCCGGATGCGCAGGGCGACGTGCTCGGTTACCTGCAGGCGGTGCGCCACACCGTGCTCGGCGCCCAGGCCCACCAGGACCTGCCGTTCGAGCGCCTGGTCGATGCGCTCAAGGTCGAGCGCAGCCTGGCCCACGCGCCGCTGTTCCAGGTGATGTACAACCACCAGCCTCAGGTCGCCGACCTGGGCGCGCTGACCCTGGCCTCGGGCCTGGAGCTGGCGCCGCTTGCGTGGCGCAGCCGCACCACCCAGTTCGACCTGAGCCTGGACACCTATGAAAAGGGCGGCGTGCTGCATGCCGCCTTCACCTATGCCAGCGACCTGTTCGACGCTGCCACCATCGAGCGCATGGCCGCCCACTGGCAGACCCTGCTGCGGGGGCTGGTCGAGCAACCCCAGCAAGCCCTGTGGCAACTGCCGATGCTCGATGCGGCCAGCCTGCACCAGGTGCTGCACGGCTGGAACTCCACGGCCAGCGACTACCCGCTGCAGCGCGCCGTGCACCAGTTGATCGAAGACCAGGTGCAGCGCACCCCTACGGCGCCGGCGCTGGTGTTCGGCGACAGCACCCTGAGCTATGCCGAGCTCGACGCCCAGGCCAACCGCCTGGCCCACTACCTGCGCGCCAACGGCGCCGGCAGCGACCGCCTGGTCGGCATCAGCGTGCAGCGCAGCGTCGAAATGGTGGTGGGCCTGCTGGGCATTCTCAAGGCCGGCGCCGCCTACGTGCCGCTGGACCCGGAATACCCCGAGGAACGCCTGGCCTACATGATCGAGGACAGCGGCATCAGCCTGCTGCTGACCCAGCAGGCGCTGCTCGGCAGCCTGCCGGTGACGGCCGGGGTAAGCTGCGTGGCCCTGGACGCACTGGCGCTGGATGAGCAGCCGGCCACGTCGCCGAAGCTGCCGACCGACCCCGCCCAGTTGGCCTACGTCATCTATACCTCCGGTTCCACTGGCCGCCCGAAGGGCGCCGGCAACAGCCACGCGGCGTTGACCAACCGCCTGTGCTGGATGCAGCAGGCCTATGGCATCGACGCCAGCGACACGGTGCTGCAGAAGACCCCGTTCAGCTTCGACGTCTCGGTGTGGGAGTTCTTCTGGCCGCTGATGACCGGCGCCCGCCTGGCGGTGGCGGCCCCCGGCGAGCACCGCGATCCGGCGCGGCTGATCGCGACCATCCAGCGCCACCAGGTCAGCACCCTGCATTTCGTGCCGTCGATGCTCCAGGCTTTTATCCATGAGCCCGGCGTCGAGGCCTGCACCAGCCTGCGGCGCATCGTCTGCAGTGGCGAGGCGCTGCCGGTGGATGCCCAGCAGCAAGTGTTCGCCCGCCTGCCCCAGGCCGGGCTGTACAACCTCTATGGCCCTACCGAAGCGGCCATCGACGTGACCCACTGGACCTGCGTCGACGAAGGTCGCGACAGCGTGCCGATCGGCCAGCCGATCGCCAACATCCGCACCTACGTGCTCGACGCCGGCCTCGAGCCGGTGGCGCCCGGTGTGTCTGGCGAACTGTACCTGGGTGGCGTGGGTCTTGCCCGCGGCTACCACCGCCGCCCGGGGCTGACTGCCGAGCGCTTCGTCGCCGACCCGTTCAGCCCGGGGGAGCGCCTGTACCGCACCGGCGATCGCGTGCGTCAGCGCGGCGACGGGGTGATCGAGTACCTCGGCCGCTTCGACCATCAGGTGAAAATCCGCGGCCTGCGCATCGAGCTGGGCGAGATCGAAGCGCGCCTGGCCCAGCACCCGAGCGTGCGCGAGGCCGTGGTGCTGGCCGTCGACGGCAAGCAGCTGGTTGCCTACCTGGTGCTCAACCAGCAGGGCGAAGGCTGGCAGCAAGCGCTCAAGGACTGGCTGCTGCAGGCCTTGCCGGAATTCATGGTGCCGAGCCACCTGATGCCATTGGCCAGCCTGCCGCTGACCCCCAACGGCAAGCTCGACCGCAAGGCCCTGCCACAACCGCAGGCCGCTGCGCGCGGCGCCTACGTTGCGCCCCTGGATGACACCCAGGCCACCCTGGCCCAGATCTGGCGCGAGGTGCTCGGGGCCGAGCAGGTGGGCATCGACGACAACTTCTTCGAACTGGGCGGCGATTCGATCATCGCCATCCAGGTGGTCAGCCGTGCTCGCCGCCAAGGCCTGCAGTTCAGCCCGCGCGACCTGTTCCAGCACCAGACCGTGCGCAGCCTTGCCGCTGCCGCCGGGCAGGCGCTGCAAGTTCAGGCCGAGCAAGGGCTGGTGCAGGGCGAGGCGCTGCTGAGCCCGATCCAGCAGCAGTTCTTCGAGCAGGCCGTGCCCGGGCGCGCGCACTGGAACCAGTCGCTGCTGCTCACCCCGCGCCAGGCCCTGGACGCCGGGCGCCTGGCCGCGGCGTTGGGGCAACTGCTGCGCCAGCACGACGCCCTGCGCCTGCGCTTCAGCGAGCACCAGGACGGCTGGCAGGCCTGGCACGCCGAAGCTGAGCAGGCGCTGCCGTTCACTGAACAACAAGTCGCCGACGAGCAGGCCCTGGCCGAGCTGTGCCAGGCCACCCAGCGCAGCCTCGACCTGGCCAACGGCCCACTACTGCGCGCTGTGCTGGCACAGCTGGCCGACGGCAGCCAGCGCCTGTTGCTGGTGATCCACCACTTGGTGGTCGATGGCGTGTCCTGGCGCGTGCTGCTCGAAGACCTGCAGCAGGCCTACCAGCAACAACCGCTGCCGGCCAAGACCAGCGCCTGGCAGGCCTGGGCCGCCCGCCTGCCGGCGTTGGCCGAACGCCATGCCGGCGAACTGGACTACTGGCGCGCCCAGACCGTCGCCGCCGAGCTGCTCTGCGACAACCCGCAAGGCGCCGCCAGCAACCGCCACGGCCACAAGCTTGAGACCCGCTTCGACGCCAGCTTCACCCGCCAGTTGTTGCAGGAGGCCCCAGCGGCCTACCGCACCCAGGTCAACGACCTGCTGCTGACCGCCCTGGCCCAGGCCGTGGCCGGCTGGAGCGGCCAGGCCGAGGTGCTGGTGCAACTGGAAGGCCACGGCCGCGAAGACGCGTTCGCCGACATCGACCTGTCGCGCACGGTCGGCTGGTTCACCACGCTGTTCCCGGTGCGTCTGACCCCGGCCGGCGACGCTGGCACCGCCATCAAGACCATCAAGGAGCAACTGCGCGGCGTGCCGCACAAGGGCATCGGCCACGGCCTGCTGCGCCAGCTGGGCAACCCCGAGCAGCGCCAGTCCCTGGCCGCGCTGGCACCGCCGCGCATCACCTTCAATTACCTGGGGCAGTTCGACCAGCAGTTCGACGAACATGCGCTGTGGGCGCCGGCCGCCGAGAGCAGCGGCGCCGCCCAGGATGCCGATGCACCCTTGGCCAACTGGCTCTGCGTGGAAGGGCAGGTGTACGGCGGCGAGCTGGCCCTGCAGTTCGGCTTCAGCACGCAGATGTACCAGGAGGCGACCATCGCCGCGCTGCTGGAGCGCTTCCACGCATGCCTGCGCGCGCTGGTGGAGCACTGCCGCCAGTTGCCCGCGCCCCAGGCCACGCCATCGGACTACCCGCTGGCCGGGCTCGACCAGGCAGCGCTGGACGCCTTGCCGGTGGCGCTGGCCGAGCTTGAGGACATTCACGGCCTGTCGCCGATGCAGCAGGGCCTGTTGCTTCACGAGCGGCTGGCCCCGGGCAGCGGCAGCTACATCAACCAACTGCGCCTGGACATCGACGGCCTGGAACCGCAGCGTTTCCGCCAGGCCTGGCAGGCGGTGCTCGACCGCCACGCCATGCTGCGCAGCGGCTTCCACTGGCCGGCGCAGCAGGCCCAGGTGGTGCAACTGGTGTTCAAGCAGGCGCAGGTGCCCTTCATCGAGCTCGACTGGCGCGGCGAAGCGCAGCTTGAGCAGCGCTTGCAGGCACTGGCCGACGAGCAGCGCGCCCAGGCCTTCGATACCCGCCAGGCGCCGTTGCTGCGCCTGGTGCTGGTGCGTACCGAGGCGGCGCGCTGGCACCTGGTCTACACCCACCACCACGTGCTGCTCGACGGCTGGAGCAACGCCCAGGTGCTCGGCGAAGTGCTGGCGTGCTACGCCGGGCGCACGCTGCCGGCGCCTGCCGGGCGTTACCGCGACTATATCGGCTGGCTGCAGCGCCAGGACCGTCAGGTCAGCGAGCAGTTCTGGCGCAAGCGCCTGGCGCTGCTCGACGAACCGACCCAACTGATGACCGCGCTGGCGCCGCTGGCCCAGGCCGGGCAGGGGCATGGCGAACAGCGCATCCGCCTGCACGGCGCACGCAGCGAGCGCCTGGTGGCCTTCGCCAAGGCCCGCAAGCTGACCGTCAACACCCTGGTGCAGGCAGCCTGGGCGTTGCTGCTGCAACGCTACACCGGCCAGGCGGCGGTGTGCTTCGGCGCCACCGTGGCCGGTCGCCCGGCCGGCTTGCCGGGCATCGAGCATCAGGTGGGGCTGTTCATCAACACCTTGCCGGTGATCGTCGCGCCGCGCCCGGAGCAACCCCTGGGCCAGTTGTTGCAAACCCTGCAGGACGACAACCTGGCCCTGCGTGAGCACGAACACACCGCGCTGGCCGATATCCAGGGCTGGGCCGGCCAGGCCGGCGCCAGCCTGTTCGACACCCTGGTGGTGTTCGAGAACTACCCGCTGGGCGACACCCTGGCCGAGGGCGCGCCCGAAGGTGTGCAGCTGAGTGGCATCCGCAACCTTGAACAGACCCACTATCCGCTGACCCTGCTGGTCACCCTCGGCTCGGCCCTTGAACTGCAGCTGAGCTACGACCGCGCCGCCTTCGCCGAAGACGCGGTGCAGGCCCTCGGCGAGCACCTGTTGCAGCTGCTGGAAAGCCTGCCCGCTCACCCCGAGCTGCCGCTGGGCGAGTTGCCGATGCTGCCGGCCCAGGCTGCCGCCGAGCTGGCCGCACGGGCACACCTGGGCGCGCTGGCATACCCGCAGGAACTGTGCATCCACCAGGCCATCGAGGCCCGCGCCGCGGCCAACCCCGAGGCGCTGGCGCTGATCGACGGCGAGCAGCGCTACACCTGCCAACAGCTCGACGCCTGGGCCAACTACATTGCCCGGCAACTGCTGGCGCGCGGCGTCACCCCGGAAACCCGGGTCGCGGTGGCGCTGCCGCGCACCGCGGCTCTGCTGGCGGCGCTGCTGGGGGTGCTCAAGGCCGGTGGCGCCTATGTGCCGCTCGACCCGGAATACCCTGCCGAGCGCATCGCCTACATGCTCAAGGACAGCGACTGCGCGCTGGTGCTGACCCAACCTGAGGTCATCGAGGTGCCGGCCGGCGTCCAGGCACTGCACATCGAACCGTTCAGCGGCCAGTGCGCCGAGGCGGTGCACAGCGAGGTGAGCGCCGGCAACCTGGCCTATGTCATCTACACCTCCGGCTCCACCGGCCTGCCCAAGGGCGTGGCGATCAGCCACCGCAACGTCGCGGCGCTGGCTCGCTGGAGCCGCGAGGCCTTTGCCGCCGACGATATTCAGGGGGTGCTGGCGAGCACCTCGGTGTGCTTCGACCTGTCGGTGTGGGAGCTGTTCGTGACCCTGGCCAACGGCGGCTGGCTGGTAATGGCGCGCAACGCCCTGGAGCTGCCGCACCTGCCGGCCCGGCACCTGGTGCGCCTGGTCAACACGGTGCCGTCGGCGATTGCCGCACTGGTACGCAGCGACGGCTTGCCGACGGGCGTGCGCCTGGTCAACCTGGCCGGCGAGCCGCTCAAGCAGAGCCTGGTCGACAGCCTCTATGCGCTGGGGCACGTGGCCCATGTACATGACCTGTACGGCCCGTCGGAAGACACCACCTATTCCACCTGGGCCCGCCGCGAGGCCGGTGGCCGCGCCTGCATCGGCCGCCCACTGCACAACAGCAGCGGGCATGTGCTCGACGGCCAGCTGCAGGCCCTGCCGCACGGCGTGGCCGGCGAGTTGTACCTGGCGGGCGCCGGGGTCACCCGCGGCTACCTGGGCCGCCCCGGGCTGACCGCCGAGAAATTCCTGCCCAACCCGTTCGGCGGGGCGGGCGAGCGCATGTACCGCAGCGGCGACCTGGTGCGCTACCGCGCCTCGGGCGAGCTGGAGTACGTCGGCCGTATCGATCATCAGGTCAAGCTGCGTGGCTTGCGTATCGAGCTGGGCGAGGTCGAGACGCGTCTGCTGGCCATCCCCGGCGTGCGCGAAGCGGCCGTGCTGGCGGTGGACGGGCAACTGGTGGCGTACCTGGCCGCCGCCGAGCAGGCGCCGGACAGTGTGCGTGCCGCCCTGCGCGAGGTACTGCCCGAGTACATGGTGCCCGGCGTGCTGATGTACCTGGCGCAATTGCCGCAGACCCCCAATGGCAAGCTCGACCGCAAGGCCCTGCCAGCCCCCGAGCGGGCGGCGCGCCAGCAGGCCTACGAGGCGCCGCGCAGCGAGCTGGAGCAGCAACTGGCGACGCTCTGGCAAGAGGTGCTGGGGGTCGAGCGGGTAGGCCTTGCGGACAACTTCTTCGAACTGGGCGGGCAGTCACTGCAGATGGTCATGCTGCTGTCGCGCCTGCGCGCCGAGCTCGGTGTCGAGCTGTCGGTGCGCGACTTCCATCAGGCCGGCCAGCTCGGCCAGTTGGCCGAACAGATTTCCCAACAACTTTCAGCAGACGAGCTTGGGGCAGAGCTCGACCTGGTATTCGATGTGCTCGATGAGCTGGAGACAAGCAATGCGTAAGCCGATGGCTGCAAAAACCCAAGAGCTGGTTGATCGGATCAAGGGACTGGATTTCGACAAGCGGCAGCAGCTGTTCGGCAAGTTGCAGCAGGCGGGCGTCAACGTGGCGCGCCTGCCGATCGTTCCGGCGCTGGAGCGCGACCTGCGGGCGGTGTCCTACGCCCAGCAGCGCCAGTGGTTCCTCTGGCGCCTGGACCCGGCCAGCGCGGCCTACCACCTGCCTTCGGCGTTGCGCCTCAAGGGCGCGCTGCACATCCCCGCGCTGCAGTCCGCCTGCACGGCGCTGCTGCAGCGCCACCCCGGGCTGCGCACGCGCTTCGTCGAGCAAGGCGAGCAGTTGTGGCAGCGGATCGACGCCCAGGCCGAGCTGCCATTGACGGTCGAGC
Organism: Pseudomonas sp. ES1; assembly: GCF_050586605.1. Taxonomy (NCBI): domain Bacteria; kingdom Pseudomonadati; phylum Pseudomonadota; class Gammaproteobacteria; order Pseudomonadales; family Pseudomonadaceae; genus Pseudomonas; species Pseudomonas sp. ES1. Next base: position 14,420 of record NZ_JBOBDM010000092.1, read on the forward strand.
CGGTCGAGGCCCAGGCCCTGCATGGCGTGCTGGAGCGCCTCAACCAGCAGCCGTTCGACCTCGAACACGGCCCGCTGGTGCGGGTCAACCTGCTGCGCCTGGCCGCCGACGAGCATGTGCTGGCGCTCAACCTGCACCACATCATCACCGACGGCTGGTCGATGACCCTGATCGTCGAAGACCTGATGGCCCTGTACCAGGCCCAGGTGCAGGGTGTTGCCCTGCCGGCCACCGAGCAGCCGATCGACTACGCCGACTACGCCGCCTGGCAGCGCCAGTGGATGCAGGCCGGCGAGCGCGAGCGCCAACTGGCCTACTGGCGCGAGCAACTGGGGCACGAACAGCCGCTGCTCGAACTGCCATTCGACCGCCCGCGCCCGGCCACCCCGAGCCTGCGCGGCGCCCGCCTGCCGGTCAGCCTGCCGACGGCGCTGGGCGAGGGCGTGCGCCAGTTGGCGCGGGCCCGCGGCGTGACCCCCTTCGTGGTGCTGCTGGCCAGCTTCCAGGTGCTGCTGCAGCGCTACAGCGGGCAGCACGACATCCGCGTCGGCGTGCCGGTGGCCAACCGCAATCGCCTGGAGACCGAACGCCTGGTCGGGCTGTTCGTCAACACCCAGGTGCTGGCCAGTCGTATCGACACGCAGCGCTCGTTCGCCGCGCTGCTCGGCCAGCTCGATCAACAGGCCCAGGCCGCCCAGCAGTACCAGGACCTGCCGTTCGAACAACTGGTCGAGGCGCTGCAGCCCGAGCGCAGCCTCAACCACAACCCGCTGTTCCAGGTGCTCTACAACCATCTCAGCGGCGCCACCGAAATGGGCGCGGTGCAACTGCCCGGCCTGCAGGCCGAAGGGGTATTGCTGCGCAATATCAGCGCCCAGCTCGACCTGACCCTGGAAACCCAGGAAGGCGAGCAGGGGCTGAGCGCCAGCTTCACCTACGCCACCGACCTGTTCGACGCAGCCACCGTCGAGTGCCTGGCCGCGCACTGGCTGAACCTGCTGCAGGCAGTGGTCGCCAACCCTGAGCAGCGTATTGCCGAACTGCCGATGCAGACCGCTGCCGAACAGGCCGCCAGCCTGGCCGAATGGAACGCTGATAGCCGCGATTTCCCGGCCCAGGCCTGCCTGCACCAACAGATTGAAGCCCAGGCTGCT